>JAPOZF010000545.1:0-1601 GCA_026706165.1 Gemmatimonadota bacterium | reverse complement strand
GCCCCCCGCATCCGTCAACTGGATGAGGCGCGGCTCGCCGCTGTCGCAGTCGGCCCGGGGAATGGGGTTCGGCCTGCCGCTGCCGGTCTGTTCCTGCGGGGGTTCGCCGGCGGTGCGGGACAGCCCCATCCTGGTGGGGCCGGTACCTCCGTCGAATCCGGGGGTAGCGACTGCTGCCCCGACGGGGCTGCCGGCAACGTAGAGCTGGCTGCCGGAGTAAACCGGCTGCTGCGGCCGCGAAGGCGCGGGCAATGGGGGGCCGGCCCCGGGAAAGCGACTGCTGCCCCGGGGAAAACGACGGCCATGCCCGGCCTCCCGGGGAAGAAACCGGCTGCTGTCCGGACGAAAGCGCTACAAGTACGAGATCAGGACCGGGAGCGGCGACCTCCTGCTCAAGGCCGACCCATGCGCCTTCCGGACCGAAGCGCCGCCTCGCACCGCCTCCGTCGTCTGCGACGTCACCGCTTTCGAATGGAGCGACGCCGACTGGATGAGCCGCCGCGGCGAGCGCGACCGGCTGCAACGCCCGCTTCTGGTTCGACCGGTATCACGTCGACGGCCTGCGCGTCGACGCCGTCTCCTCGATGCTCTATCGCGACTACTCGCGCCGGGAAAGGGGAGTGGGTCCCCAACGCCGGGGGAGGCAGGGAAAATATCGAGGCCATCGATTTCGTGAGGCGGGTGAACGGCGCCATTCAGGAGCGCTTTCCCGGAGCCCTGATCATCGCCGAGGAGTCGACATCCTGGCCCGGGGTTTCGCGGCCCCCCGCCGAAGGGGGGCTCGGGTTCGGGTACAAGTGGAACATGGGCTGGATGAACGACGTCCTGCGCTACATGTCGCGCGATCCGGCGGAGCGGAGGTGTCACCAGTCCGACCTCACCTTCGGCATGCTCTACGCCTGTTCCGAGAACTTCGTGCTGACGCTTTCGCACGACGAGGTCGTTCACGGCAAGGGATCGCTGCCGGGGCGCATGGCGCGAAGCGATCGGGAGCGCTTCGCCAACGTGCGGCTGCTCCTCGCTTTCATGTACGGACGTGGCGGCCGACGGAGAGCTCCTGTTCGCGTTCAACTTCTCCGCGGCGATACGCCGGGACTACGGGCTGGGGCTGCCGCTGCCGGGCCGTTACGAGGAGCTGCTCAACACCGACGCCGAGGCCTGCTGGGGAAGCGGCGCCGGGAATCCCGACGGGGTGGAAGCGATCCCCCCATCCCTGGCACGGCCTGGACTGGTCGGCGCAGATGACCCTGCCGCCGTTGGCTGCGGTGGTCTTGCGGCGAACCCCGGCATAGCCCATCCGATTTCTTTCCACTGATTCGCCGGCATGTCCCGTATCAGCGGGGCCGAATTGCGGCAATCTGTTTCCTGCACGGATACTCGTTTACAGGAAACCCCCCCGGACATACCTGGCCTGCAACACAGGTCTTGTCCTTCAGCAGCCGGGCCGGGCCGGCAACCCCTATATTGATTGGCATGCAAGGCGTGACTGTCCTCCCGGGACCGGTGCCGTCACGGAAGAAAAATCTCCTCGAAATGCCGGGTATGAATCCGATTCCCCCGGGGCCGCTGTCCTGGTCCCGGCCGAACTCGTGGACCCGCTG
>JAPOZF010000805.1 GCA_026706165.1 Gemmatimonadota bacterium | reverse complement strand
CCTCGCGAGCCGGCTGGAGGGGTTGGGCAAATACGGGGACGTGCGGGAAGTGCGGGGCCGCGGCCTGTTCCGCGGGGTCGAGCTGGTCAGGGACACCGCGGGCATGGAGCCGTTTCCCGAGCTGGGACGGGCGCTGAAGAAAACCGCGCTCGAAAGCGGCGTCATCCTGCGGGTCGACCCCACCTGGTTCGCGGTCGGTCCGGCGCTGACCTGCGGCCGCGACGAGATCGACGAGCTGGTCGACCTGACGGAAGGCGCCCTGGTGAAAGCCCTGGAAGCGGTCTCCTGAGGAGCGTCTTCAGGCCGAACGTCAGAGGTTCTGGAAACCGGACAGAACCTTTCCCTCCAAGCCCCAACCACCCTGAATCTGAAGCGTGGAACAGGAGCCCAGACCTGAACGAGCGGCCAATTTTTGCATAGAAGTTACGAAACCAGTAACTTGTCTGCAGAATGCAGAAATTGACGGAGCAACTCATCCGACTGTCCCCGCCGGGAGGTTTCTTCGACCGAACCGTCGTGAGCAATCTCTTCCCGGATGCGTCCGAGGGGGCCAGGAAGCAGCTGATTCACCGGGCGGCCGGCGCCGGAGAAATCCTGCGGCTCAAACGGGGGTTGTTCCTTCTGGACAAGGTGTTCCGCAAGTCCGACCTCCACCCCTTCGCGCTCGCGGCGGTGTTGCATTCCCCGTCGCAAATCAGCCTTGAAACCGCCCTCTGGCACCACGGCCTGATTCCCGAAGCCCTCTACCAGGTCAGCAGCGTTACCGTCTCCCGGAGCCGGTCTTTTTCCACGCCCGTCGGCGTCTTCTCCTTCGACCGGGTCCCGTCCCCAAACCCGCGCGCCGGAGTCGAGGCGACCCGGCTGCAAAGCGGGGAGTGGGCGTTCATCGCCTCCCCCCTGCGCGTCCTCGCCGATGCCGTGTACCTGCACAGGGAGATCGACTGGAAGCGGGATGGTCCGGACTTCTGCACCGAGTCCCTGCGGATCGAGGAAGAGGATCTCGCCAGGATCTCCTTTGCCCGTCTCGAGGAAATCTGCGGCGCCGTGCGCAGTCGCCGGACAAGGGCATACCTCAAGGGACTCGAAAAGGCAGTTAACCATGTTTCCTGAGTCCGTCGCGGCCAGGCTTCGCGAACTGGCACCGGGCGATGCAGTGGAACAGGAGAACGCGCTGCAGGAGATCGTGCAGCAGTACATCCTGGCCAGCCTGTCCCGCGCAGGACTTTTCGCCGAAGCGATTTTCCACGGCGGAACCTGCCTGCGCATCGTCCATGCGATCAACCGCTTTTCACAAGACCTCGATTTCCTGTTGAAGAAACCGGATCCCCGCTTCGTCTGGCAGCCGTACCTGGAAAGGGTGCAGCGGGACTGCGCCGGGGAAGGAATCGAATTCGAGATCCGGGACAGATCGGCCGCAGCCTCGGCCGTGCGCAAGGCTTACCTCAAAACGGATTCGGTCGGCAAGGTGCTGACGCCGGGGCTTCCCTACAGGCGGCACACCCGGAGGAAGATCCGGGTAAAGCTCGAAATCGATACCAATCCCCCGGAAGGTTCCGGTTTTGAAACCGGTTATCTCTCCTTCCCGGCGCTGGCCCCGCTCACGGTCCAGTCGCTGTCTTCGGGCTTCGCCACCAAGGCGCATGCGCTCTTGTGCCGCACCTATACCAAGGGCCGGGACTGGTATGACCTGACATGGTACGCGGGACGCCGCATCGAGCCCGACTTTCAACTCCTGGCCAACGCCCTCTCGCAGCAGGGTCCCTGGAAGAATGAAAGGCTCGAGGTTACGGTTCCCTGGTTTCTGGGTGCCCTGCGCGAGAAGATCCGCACCATCGACTGGGCGGTTGCCCGCGGCGATGTGCAGCGTTTCCTGCCGACGAGCGAGCAGGAGGGACTGCAGCTGTGGAGCGAGGAGTTCTTTCTCTACCAGGTCGACAGGATGGAGGGCTATCTGGCTGGTTGAGCAATCCGGCCAGGAGATCCGCTTCCGGGGGTCGTCCGGACCACGCCGAGCACCCCCCGACGAGCCGGGTGGTTGTCCCGTCTGTCGGCTTGCTGCCTTACTGGAACCGCCAGGGCGGAACCGCAGCCCGGACGGGCTCTCCACCGGCGGTTAGCCCAGCGGCCCCGCCCCTTTTCTCAGGCCCGGCCCTTCCTCCTCCCGAACGGCGCGTGCCCCTTCCCGCTCGTCGACGAAAAGCAGTAACGCCCCGCCGGCGACGAAGAAGAAGATGAGCGAGACGATGCCGAGGCGGCTGCCGCCGGTCAACTGGCTCACCACCCCGAAAACCAGCGGCCCGAATATGCCGGCGAAACGGGAGCTGGTGCTGTAGAAGCCGAAGAACTCCGCCGACCTCTCCCGCGGAATCATCGAGGCGTAGAGCGAGCGGCTCAGCGCCTGCGTGCCTCCCTGCACCATGCCGCCCAGCCCCGCCAGGCT
>JAPOZF010000542.1 GCA_026706165.1 Gemmatimonadota bacterium | reverse complement strand
GGAATCCGTGCCGGTTCCGGCGATCCTGCCCAACCAGGACCGCCCCCGCCGGCTAAAGCAGCGGAAGGGCCTGCTCGAGAGAGATCTCCCTGAAGCTCTGGCGGGCCCCGTCCAGCGGCATGGCGTCGAGGAAGCGCTCGCGCCGCCGCTGCCATTCGCCATCCCCCTCCACCGAGTCGAATATCGTCTCCGCCCAATCGCGGATCGGTTCCGCCTTCGAGGTGGCGACCTCGAGGGTCGGCTCATCCACCTCCCCCTCTTCCGAGTACACGAGGCAACGCCTGACGTTGCGCTCCAGGCTCGCCATCTGCACCCGGTGGAACTCGTTCTCCCGCGGAGGCCGGTCCGGGAGCAGCAGTATATCGACGCCGCGGTCGGTGATGGCCGCGGCGGTTTCGTTGGCCCCCTCGGGAACCGGCACGTCCTTGTGCCTGGGCCAGATGTCGAACATGGTGTACGACGCCGGCGGCTGCCGCCGCTGAAAGGAGAAGAAGTCGGGGTAGGCGAAGAAGTCGCCCCCCTCCTCGCGGTAGCGGTCGTAGAAGGCGGTGACGCAGGCCATGATCAGCAGGGTGGCTCCCGCTCCTTCGCAGCCGTCGGGAGCGAACAGCCCGAGCCGGTCGGTCCTGGCGAAGCCGGAGAAGTAGCGGGCGTGCGACATCGCCTGCCCGCGGTCGACGATGTCGAAATCGGTGCTCGCGAAGACTGCCGTGCTGTGCATGTGCTCTCCTTGTCCGTTGGGCGAAGACGCGCGTGTCCTGCAAATGGCTACAGGTCGAACAGCGAGGGCGGCTCCCCCCCGGGATAGCGGTCGAGGTATCCCTGAATGTACTTCCGGGTCACCGGGGGCATCCGCTCCAGGTGACCGTCCCGGGTCAGCGGCTCCCGCTGTCCGTGCTCGTGAGCCATCACCGTCGCCCCGGCGCGCCAGAAGGCGCAGTGCAGGGTCCAGCGCTTGCGGCCCTCGGGGTTCCAGCCGCGGTGCCAGAGGTTGGCGTTGTACCAGGCGATGTCCCCCGGCTCCAGGTCGACGACGAGGGCGTCCGGCATCTCTCCCGACTCGCTGCCGGAAGCCTCGATCTCGGCGGCCGTCGAGGCCCGCCGGTGACTTCCCGGGACGATGTGGAGAAAGCGGTCGCCGGGAACGAGAGGGGCGTTGAACTGCACGAAGCTCCCTTCGTGTCGGCGCAGGAACGCGGTCTCGTCGGGGTCTCCCGGCCTGCAGAGGTCGCGGTGCCATTTCTGGGTGTAGGGCTGCCCGCCGCCCCCGGCGAGCATGCCGAACAGGCTGTGGCGCACCCCGGGGCCGCTGACCAGGGCCTCGAGATGGGGGGCGAGATCCTCGTCGATCCAGTCGGCGAAGGCGGGGTGGTACTTGTCGGGGTGGAGAAGGTGGCCGGTGCGGGCGGGCAGACGGCGCTCGCGGTCGATCCAGCCCAGCTCGCACTCACCGGCGAGCCCCTTGTCGATCAGCCTCTCGATCCCTTCGAGAAGCGCCTCGATACGGGCTTGCGAAAAGGCTTGCCGCAGAACGAGGAACCCCTGGGAGCGGTAGGACTCCCTGTCTTTTTCCGAGATCACCTTTCGGGCAGTTCTGTCGTGGAGACCCGGCGAGGCAGCTGCCGGCAGGAGCAGGAGGCGCGCCGGGCCAGGCCAGTTGTGGGGTGGGTCACCCGGGAATTTGTCCTGTTCATCAAGCCTGATCCAGACCCGGGCCGGTCAGATCTGCAATTCGCCCTGATTCCTCGGCATCGTACAGCCGCCAGATCACACGCAGCCCCTGCAACAGGGCCTTTGTCAGCCCACGGCACCAGGCCGTACTTTCTGTATCCGCACAATTCGATGCGCAGGCGACGCACTTTCCCCCGCCGGCCGTCCGCAACTTCGCGACAACAATGGAAATCAGGAAACAGGCATATCAATGAGAATCAGTCTGCTCCTTCCCGCCTCGGTGGCCGCCTTGTGCCTGCTCGCGCAATGCGGCGAACCCGGCCAGGGGCCTTCGTCCGGGCAGCAGGCGGCCGAGGCTCCCAAATACACCGGCGACCTCCCCGACCTGCGGTCGCGCGGCCTCCTGCGGGTGATCGTGCCCCTGGAGGCGATCTCCTACATGCCCCGGCACGGGGAGCAGGTGACCCTCAACTACGACATCGCCCGCGACCTCGCAGAAGCGCTCAGGCTGAAGGTGGAGCTGGTCGAGGTCGGGGATTTCTCGCAGATGATGGGGAAGCTGCTCGAAGGGGAGGGGGACGTGGTCGCCGCCAGCCTGACCATCACCCCGGAGCGCCAGAAGCAGGCGGCGTTCTCGGTTCCCTATCTCCACGTCGACGAGTACCTGGTCATGAGGTCGGGCGGCGATCTTCCCCGGACGGTCGACGACCTCGCCGGCATGGAGATCAGCGTGCGCAGGTCGAGCTCCTACTACGGGACCCTGGTCGAGC
>JAPOZF010000143.1 GCA_026706165.1 Gemmatimonadota bacterium | reverse complement strand
CGGGTGAAGCTGCGGACCGACGGGCTGTGGGAGTTCCTGCGCCTGGACTCGCTGGCGGTGGAGATCTCCCCCCTGCTGGCCGACCGGGTGGTGGCCGAAATAGCCGGTATGGGCGATCTGCACCCGGCGGGCAACCTGACCCGGGTGCGGGTCGGGGAAACGACCGGCTTCGTGTATGAAGTACGCGCCGAGTTCGACGGAGAGGAAAAGACCGGTTTCGACGCGGTGCGCCTGCTCACTCCTTCGCCGGCGGAGTTCCGCGGCCTGGAGATGGGAGACCCGCTGCAGGCGGTGGCGCCCGAGGAGGTGGTCGCCGAGGCGTCCGGTTTCACCCTGTATCTTCCTGTATCTTCCGCGGCCGGTGACCCGGGGCGAACCGGCTTTTCGCATCCGTTTCGAGAGCGCCCTGTACGGGGCTTCCGGCACCTTCGGCGGGGAGGTAGGTGTTCGAGCGCGGCGGAGAAGGCCTTCCCCAGGCCGTGGAGGCCGGCGACGCCAGTTCCGATGTCGGTACGAACCGCTTGCGTGTCGTGGCGGTTCCATCGTCGCTGGGGGAGGTCCTGGGGCCGGTTTCTGCGGATCCGCCGGTATTCACGCCGCAGGGGGACGGGGTCAACGAGCAGGTTCGGATCGGCTACTCGATGCTGCGGGTGCAGGAAGGGGTCGAGGTAGAGGTGGGGGTGTACACGATGAGCGGGTCCCGGTTATGGTCGGCGCGTCTGGAAAGACAGGAGGTGGGCCGTCACTGGGTATCCTGGGACGGACGCGACGACCGGGGCGGGCTGGTTCCCCCGGGTCTCTACATTGCCCGGGTAAAAATCGTTACCGGGGAAGGGGACTTCGAGCGCCTGCAGCGCCTTGCGGTTGTCTATTGAAAGGACCCGTCCACGCCTCCGCGGCGTGGTCGAGGTCGGGCGGTTCAATTCGCCGCCAGCACCCTGGCGGCTTCGCCGCGGGGCGGGCGATACCAGCAGGTCAACGATTGGAAACGGAGGCAGAAAATGGCGGCAATAGAAGTACTCGAGGGCGGCCACATAGACCGCAGGGACTCCGCTTTTCCCACGGTGGTGAGGCTCGACGACGGCGACCTGGTCTGCGCGTACAGCGTCGGCGGCGGAGCCCACGTTTCGGGGGGAACGCACTGCTCCCGGTCGACCGACGGGGGCCGCACCTGGTCCTACCAGGGGCCGGTCCTCGAGCCGACGGAGAACCCGCTGACGACCAACCACCTGCGTCTCAGCCGCACCGCCGACGGCACCATCCTTTCCTACGGGCAGCGGAACCAGAAGGACGAGTCGGGAAAAAGGAACTGGGACCTGCCCTGCGACCCGGTGCTCTGCCGCTCCAGCGACGGCGGCCGCACCTGGTCGGCGCCGCAGGTCATCCCCTTTCAGTTGCCCGGCCCCTACGAGATCTCCAACTCCATCGTCGTCGCCGCCGACGGCACTTGGCTGGCCCCAGCCGCTACCTTCCACGAGGGCCGCTACGGCGAACGCGTGGTCCTGCACGAGTCCAGGGACCGGGGGGCCGCCTGGCCGCGGATGCACACCGTGTTCGAGGATCCCGATGGGAAGATCGGTTACCTCGAACAGAAGGTGATCGAGTGCGGGCCGGGGCGCCTGCTGGCCATCGCCTGGGTGCAGGACTTCGAGAGGGACACCGACCTCAAGAACCGGTACAGCTTCTCCGACGACGGCGGCCGCACCTGGGAGGGACCCTTTTCGACGGAGATCCAGGGGCAGACCATGACCCCGGTCTGGCTGGGGGACGACCGCTTCCTCGTGCTCTACAACCGGCGCTTCGGCGAGCAGAGCGTGCAGATGTGCCTGGTGCGCGCCGCCGGGGGCCGCTGGGAGGTCGAGTTCGAGGGGACCATGTACGACGGCCGCGCCCGCCTGGAGCTGACCGAGGAGGTCAGCAGCCAGGAACAGATCGCCCTGATCCGCTTCGGTTTTCCCACGGCCGTGCGCCTCGATGACGAGACCTTTCTCGCCACCCACTGGTGCGAGGAGGAGGGGGTGTGCGGCATCCGCTGGACGCGGCTGCGGATTACCTGAGGCCGGACCCGGCGGAATCGCCTGACGGTCACGCAGGATTTCCCCCGGCTCGAGGCCGATCCTCCCCGGCGCGAGCCGCGCCCCGGGCACCCCCATTGCGCCCCTTCCTCGTTTGGCGGTGGTGCCTTTAATTGAGTCCCGCAAGGGACGCCATTGGAAATACGAAGAGCCCAGCCAGCCGATTTTCTCGCCGTCGCCGCCCTCGACCGCGAGGCCTGGAAGCAGGGGGAGAACGCCGAGTTCATCCCCGACGGCGAGCACGCCTGGCGCATCTGGATCGAGCACGCCGTCGTCTTCTGCGCCGAGAGCGGGGGCCGCGTGGTCGGAGCGGTGGTCGCCTTCCCCTGCACGAGCGGCTCCTACTGCCTGCACAAGGTGTTCGTAGA
>JAPOZF010000775.1 GCA_026706165.1 Gemmatimonadota bacterium | reverse complement strand
CTCTTCCAGGGGCCGCCGTCCGAGCCGGACTCCGTGCAAGTCGGACCCTGAGCCCTGTCGAGGTGCAAGACCCCGGATCTCAGGAAGGGGCCGATCCGCAGCGCCCGCCGGCGGGTATCCCATGGGCATGGCCCGCGGCGCTGGCGTCCGCAGCCGCCCTCGCAGCGCTGCTCCACTTCTACTTCGCCGATTTCCCGTTTTCATTCCGGTCCTTCCCGGATACCGCTGCGCCGCGCATTTCCGTCGACGCCGGCACCGCCGCCAGGAGCGGCGTCGACCTGGAGCGCCTGCGGCGCGCGATCGCGGCCCTTTCCAGCTATCCTTCCCGCGTAACCGGCTATCCAGGGGCTGACAGCGCCGCCGCCTGGATCGAAGACCGGTTCCGCCGGATCGGCCTGCAGTCGGTGACCGCCATGCCGTTCGAGCTGCCGGTGCCGCTCGACCGGGGCGCGCGCCTGGTGGTGCAGCCAGACGGACCGACGGTCGAGCTGTTCTGCCTGTGGCCCAACCTCGTGCGCACGCCCACCCTGCCCCCGGGCGGCATCAGCGGCCGACTGGTCTACGGCGGCCATGGCGAGCTGTCGGCTTTCAACGGACTCGACATCGACGGGCAGCTGGTGCTGATGGAGTTCGATTCCGGGATGAACTGGATCAACGCCTTCGACCTGGGGGCGGCGGCGGTGCTCTTTCTGGAGCCCGAAAAGCCGAACCGCACCGAGGCCGAACAGAAATTCCTCTCGGTGCCGGCCGACCTGCCGCGGTTCTGGGTACCGCGGCGGGCCGGGGAGATCCTGAAAAACCACCTCGGCCAGCGGGTCCATCTCACCGCCCGCATGGACTGGGCGAACGCCCTTGGCCGCCACATCCTCGGCGTCGTGGAGGGGAGCGACCCGGAACTCCGCGACCACGCCCTGGTGCTGGAGGCCTACTACGACGCCGCCTCGGTGGTCCCCGCCCGTGCTCCCGGGGCCGGGGCCGCCTCGGGTGTGGCGGTGCTGCTGGAGGTCGCCCGGGAGTTTGCGGCCCGGCCGCCGGCGCGCACCGTGGTTTTCGTCGCCAGCGGCGGTCACTTCCAGGCGCTGATCGGCATGCGCCAGCTGGTTGCCCTTATGGACGGAGGGCAGCAGGGGTTGGCGCAGCGCCGTAGCCAGCTCACCGGGCGCCTGCGCCTGCTGGAGCAGTTCACCGCTTATCTGGAGGGTGGCGGTTCCCTGCCCCCGGGGACGGAGAGCATCTTCAGCCTCGTCGAGGAGCTCGCCGACAACGCCGCCCGCGTTGTTGCCGGGCAGGAAAACAGGCTCGAAGGGGAGCTGGAGGAGGCCGAGCGCGTTCGCCTGGAGGCCATGCTCGAGGTGGCGCGCCCCCTGCGCTGGATCGAAACCGCCGCGGAGATGGAGTCCCTGTTCCGCTCACCCGCCCTGGTGGAAGTGCTGCGCCGGCGCCTGGCTGAGGAGATGAGGGATCTCCGGCAGAAGCTGAAGGTGGTCGAGGGGCAGGGCCGGTTTCTGGCGGTGCTCGACCGCTACCGCCTCGACGCCTGCCTGGGGCTGGATCTGTCGGCGGGCGGAGACCGGGTCGGCATTTTCGGGGGCGGCGGCTTCTATGATTTCGGGCCGGGCTGGGCCCACAACCGCAATACCCACGGCGATTCGCCGTTCTATGAACGGGTCATGGCGGCCGGCAAACGGGTCGAGGACACACTGGCGGCCGCCGGCTTCGGCGAACCGCCGCTGTTCTTCGACGGCATCCAGTTCGAGCGCGAGCGCCTGGCCCTGGGGGGCCACCACGAGCCCCTCCCGTTCAACGGCGGTCCCCTGAACGCGTGGGGGTTCCTCACCGCGACCCTGGCCACCCTGGCGGACACCCGTGCCGCCTTCGACACGCCGCTGGATCGCGCCGCCGGGCTCGACCTTTCCCGCCCGGGCCGGCAGGCGGAGTTCCTCCTGCCGTTCCTGCGCGAAGCCGCGGACGATCCGCGGATCGCCATGATCGCCCGCGGCGAGTCCGATTTCTTCGGCTACGTCGAGGGCCGGACCGTCTACTTCGATCCGCACACCGGCTTCGTCCCGGACGCGCCGGTACCCCATTCCCTGGTGCGCCTGCGCCTGCCGGCAAAGACCCTCGTCGGAGTGCGCACCGAGTTCCTGGCCATGGCCGACCGCCACGGCCGTTTCCGCATGCCCGGGGTAATCCGCGCAGCCTCTTTCTCGGGAATGGTGCCGGTGAAGCTCGAAGGGTATCACCTCGATCCCGTCGATGGTTCGGTCGATCATGTCGCGGACCTGGGGGTCAACGGGGCCGAGCGTTACCCGCTGGAGCTCGATCTGGACCGCAAGCGCGAAGAAGTCAGCGTCGTGCTCTTCGAGGCCGACGGGATGACCCTCTTCGAAGCGCTCGACCACCGCTATCTGGATGTGCTGAACAGCCTGTCGGTGATGGAGGA
>JAPOZF010000736.1 GCA_026706165.1 Gemmatimonadota bacterium | reverse complement strand
GAATTCCCCGGTCCGGAATGATGCCCCGCCGCTGATTCGGCGGCAGGTTTTCCTCGGCAACCCGGACAAGGCGTCGCCGCAGATCAGTCCGGACGGCGCCTGGCTCGGCTGGCTGGCCCCGGTCGAGGGCGTGCTCAACGTCTGGGCGGCTCCGGCGGAGAAGCCGGCCGAAGCCCGCCCCGTCACCAGGGACACCGGCCGGGGGGTCCGCATGTACTCCTGGACCTACTCCCCTTCCCGGATCGTCTACCTGCAGGACAGCGACGGCGACGAGAACTGGCACATATACACCGTCGACCTCGACTCCGGCGAGATCCGGGACCTGACCCCGATCGAAGGGGTGCGCGCCGAGGTTCAGCAGGTCAGCCCGCAGCATCCGCGGCATCTCCTGGTCGGCCTCAACGACCGCGACCCCCGGTTCCACGACATCCACCGCATCGACCTGGTTACCGGGGAACGCACCCTGGTGCAGCGCAACGACGAGTTTTCCTGGTTCGTCACCGACGAAGGGTTCAACCTGCGGTTCGGCGTCCGCCAGACCCCCGACGGCGGTTCCGAGTACCTGCGGAAAACAGGGGACAACGAGTGGGCATCCCTGTTTACCATCGGCATGGAGGACTCGATGACCACCTGGCCGATGGGCTTCGACCGCAGCGGCAGGGTGCTCTACATGACCGACAGCCGGGCCAGGAACACCGCGGCCATGAAATCCCTGGACCTGGAGGCCGGCGCCGAGACCGTGCTGGCCGCCGACCCCCGCTCGGACGCGGGCGGCGTCATGGTCCATCCCACGGAAAAGACGATCCAGGCCGTTTCCTTCAACTACGAACGGAAGAGCTGGAAGGTCCTCGACGAGTCGATTGCCCAGGACCTGGAATACCTGGAGACGGTCGCTCCCGGCGAAATCGAGGTGGTCGGCCGCACCCTGGACGACAGCTGCTGGATCGTCGCGTACCTGCTCGACGACGGACCGGTGCGCTACTACCGGTATCTGCGCGGGCGCCGGGAAGCCCGGTTCCTGTTCACCAACCGCGCCGCCCTGGAGGGACTGCCCCTGGTGAAGATGCATCCGGCGGTGATCCCGTCCCGGGACGGGCTCGACCTGGTCTGCTACTACAGCCTGCCCCGGGAAACGGACCCGGACGGCAGCGGCCGCCCCGCCCGGCCGGCGCCGATGGTGCTGATGGTGCACGGCGGTCCCTGGGGGCGGGACGCATGGGGGTACGACCCGGGTTTTCAACTGCTGGCCAACCGCGGCTACGCGGTCTTGAGCGTGAACTTCCGCGGCTCCACCGGGTTCGGGAAGGAGTTCGTCAACGCCGCCAACCACGAATGGGCCGGCAGGATGCACGACGACCTGATCGACGCGGTGAACTGGGCGGTCAGCCAGGGTATCGCCGACCCGGAGCGGGTGGCGGTAATGGGCGGCAGCTACGGCGGCTACGCCACCCTGGTCGGCATGACCTTCACCCCGGAGACCTTCGCCTGCGGCGTCGACATCGTCGGCCCTTCCAACCTGGTCACCCTGCTCGAGTCCATACCCCCCTACTGGGAGCCCCAGGTCGACCTGTTCGCCAGCCGCGTCGGAGACCACCGGACCGAAGAGGGCCGGGAATTCCTGCAGCAGCGGTCGCCTCTTACGCACGTCGACCGCATCCGCCGCCCCCTGCTGATCGGCCAGGGCGCCAACGATCCCAGAGTGAAGCAGTCGGAGTCGGACCAGATCGTGCAGGCGATGCGGGAGAAGGAGATCCCGGTGACCTACGTCCTCTACCCGGACGAGGGACACGGGTTCGCCCGTCCCGAGAACAACCTCTCCTTCTTCGCGGTGACCGAGGCTTTCCTGGCGAGCTGCCTGGGCGGCCGTTACGAGCCGGCCGGGGAGGACCTTGACGGTTCCTCGATAACCGTCCCGGCCGGTGCGGAATCCGTGCCGGGGCTGCCGGAGGCGTTGGACCGTGTCGCCGATCGGTAAACGATCTGTCGCGTCCCACATAACTGAAAAATCCCGTGGCTCAGGCGGGATGGATCGTCGCCGGAAACGGCAAGGGATTCCCGGGACGCGACACTGGAAGGGGGCTGGCTGGCGGGAGCGGGAAGGGAATCGCCTTGCATTTTGAAACCTGGGTAAAGCGGAACGGAGCTTGCCGAAACCGGGGAGCGACAGGGAATGCACACTGACAACCTTCATGTCTGGCGGCACGGCCATACGTTCGGACAGGAACTGAAACGGCCGGGGGAGCGCAGGACGCTGATCGTCATCGCCGTCACCGGCACCATGATGGCGGTCGAGATCGTCGCAGGAGTCCTTACCGGATCGATGGCGTTGCTGGCCGACGGCCTGCACATGGCTTCGCACGCCGCGGCCCTCGGGATCGCCGCGCTGGACTACATCTATGCGCGGCGCCACGCCCACGACCAGGGGTTCACCCTCGGCACCGGCAAG
>JAPOZF010000684.1 GCA_026706165.1 Gemmatimonadota bacterium | reverse complement strand
CCCTGCAGATAGGGCTGTTGATCGACAGCCTGGACCGTATACCCGCTGCGGATGTGGTCGAATATGGCGGTGCTCGTGTCGTGGGTGACGTGCAGGATTTCGCCGGCTTCCTTTCCCTCTTCCTCCAGAAAGAGATAGAAGGCATCGGCCGGCAGCGGTCCGAGGGTGGCGATGGCGTTGGTTTGGGGGTGGCCGAGGAAGTAGTCGCGCAACAAACCCGAGGACTGCTCGACATCGTTGGATATGGTCAGGCCATCGACGGCGATTCCCCTTTCCTCGAGAACGCTGGAGAACCCGGCGAACCGCGCTTCGAGCCCGCTGTGCCCGAGCTCCTGTATGGGACATACGGCGCGCCGCACCGCGATCCCGCGTTTCTCCGCCTCGGCGAGAACGGCCTTCGCATTGGACTGGCCGCCGAGGTACTCGCTGGCGCCGACGTAGAACTGCGTGGGCAGCGCGTTTTCGGTTCCGGCATTTGGATCAGCCGTGTTGAGCACGATAACGGGGATGCCCGCCGCGTGCGCGCGCTCGACGCTCTCGCGGATCGCCTCCGGGTCCGGGCAGGTAATCCCGATGCCGTTGACCTTGTTGGCGATGGCGTCGTCGAGAAAATCGGTCATGTCCTCGATTGAAAAGGTGGGGTTGCTCAGCCACTGCACGTCGACGTCATACCTTTCGGCCGCATCTTCCATGCCCTTGATGACCACGTTCCAGAACGGATTCCCGGGCCCGCCATGGGTGACGAAAGCGAACTTGTAGCGCTCCTGGGCGGCTGCGGAGTGCAGGCAAGCGAATACAACCAGAAGCGCGAGAATACAGCGGAAAATCATTGGGAACTCCTGTCTCGAAACGATGGCTTCACAGAGGCGACGGAATGTCTCCCTGCAGGCGCTGTGGGGTCAAGGTGCTGAGCAACGGCGACCAGCGGTCGGCGGACCACCGCGTCCCCGCCGGTCAGGGCCCCCGCGGCTTGTAAGGTGAACGGTATAACCGTACACTCAGAACATGGTTATCCGCACCGTCCACCACCGAGGATTGCGCCGCTTGGAGGACTACCACTGATGGCTACCGACGGTATCAAAGTGAACATGACCCCCTCGCATCCAGGTGATTTCATTCGCACTGAGATCATCGAGGATTTGGGCCTGAACGTGACAAGGGCGGCCGAGATTCTTGGGGTGCGGCGGGCAACGCTTTCGGATCTGCTGAACGGCCACGCCGCGCTGTCGCCTGAGATGGCACTGCGTATCGAGAAAGCCTTCGGCGTGGGTATGGACATGCTGCTGAGGATGCAGGCATGGTATGAGGCCTCGCAGATGCGCGCTCGTGAAAGTGAGATCAGCGTCCAGCGGTACGAACCTGCCTGACCGACATCGCTCCACGCCATCGTAGACTTACGGAAGGTGCCGGCAGCAGAGGAGGAGATATGTGCGTAACCAAGCCGGTACCCGGCCGTCAAGAAACAAGGAGCAAAGACCATTGAAAGCCCGACCTGACCTCGTCCCCGAGAACGAGGGGGACCACCTGGAAGTCATCCAGCTCACCGATGAGCCGATCCCCTCGTCGCATGTGTACATGGAGGCGCAGATCTTCACGCCCGATTCGCGGCGGCTGATCCTCCACCGCTCGGCGCACCCGCACGGCTCCGATCCGCAGGACCCGGAGCATCAGTTCCTGATCTGCGACCTCGAAGACGACTGCAGCCTGACGCCGATCACCACCGAGCCTGGAACCACGGGGCCGTCCGTCTCACCGGACGGCGGCTGCCTGTACTACTTCGTAGATGAAACCGAACCCGGGAAAGACGGACGACTGACGCTGAAGCGGGTCGGGCTGGACGGGTCTGACCGCGAGACCGTCTACGTCCTGGATCACGCGATTCCCGGGACCGGTTTCAGGCTGAGCCGGCCGTATCCGCTTTCGACGATTTCATCCGACGGCCGGCGCATCGCCATCTCCGGATTCCTCGGGGACGGCAAAAGCCCCGGGGCGCCCTGGGGCCTGCTCGTCTTCGAGATCGAAGAGCCATCCGTGCGGCTGGTCTTTCACGGCCCCAGCTGGTGCAACATTCACCAGCAGTACACCCGCGAGACGGACCCGGAGGCTTCCCACGACATCATGATCCAGGAAAACCACGGGAACACCGTTTCAGCCGACGGCAGGCTGGAACAGCTCGTCAGCGGGCGGGGCGCGGACATCCACCTGATCCGGGACGACGGCACGGACCTGCGCGACTTCCCCTGGGGCAGGGACGGGAACGAGTCCTGCCAGGGGCATCAGTGCTGGCAGGGGAGAAGCGACATTGCCATCACCAGCACCATGACGCGGGAACCGGACGAAAGACAGCTCATCTCGGGCAGGGCGGCAGCGCACGCCGGAGATGAAGGCATCAACACCCCGGACGGCTGGCGCAACGACCTGTCCCGCTCCTTTGACGGGCCCGATTT
>JAPOZF010000280.1 GCA_026706165.1 Gemmatimonadota bacterium | reverse complement strand
CGTATGCCGATGGCGGGGGGGGATAGTCGACAGCCAACCCGTCTTCTACGTGATCGAATTCTACGTCACCCCCTTTGACAGGTTGATCTGGGATGCTCCGGAGCAGAGTCTCGTATCGGACCTTTCCGCCGGAAAGGTGATAGAATTTGGTATGCACTTGGGGGACGCTGACACGGACCCGTTAGAGGTTGACCGTTTACACTTCTTGTTTGGTCCGGATGCGTCATGGGAACAGCCTTTGATCTGGATGTCTGACCTGTGGGCGCATGGGATCCTTCTGGGCGCAGCCAGCGGCACCGAGGGCACCGCTGTCGAAAACGTCACCTGGGCCCGCATCAAAGCCAGCCTGTCGGAATAGGCAATCTATCGACCTGGCATCGCCACCTTTTCAGTGACAAGGTTCTCCAGGCAAACGGAACTGCTGCGCAGGAAGAATACCCATATGCAATCCCTGTCGTTCCGAGTCGCTTGTCTCATCCTGCTGACAGCGATCGCCCTGGAAGCCCAGTGGTCCGACCGCGTCTATCCGATCAGGGAGCTGACCGACGAAATGCGGGCCCGAATCGACCTGAGGGACGGTTCGGTGGAAGACTGGCCGGAGGTCCTCGGCCAACCTGCCTTGACAGCACTGGATTTCGCCACTCACCCATCCTATCCGGAGTACGACCCGTCGTCCTTCGACTTTCGCGTCTGGCTTGCCTGGCACGATGCCGGCAACCACCTGTTCGTGGCCGCCGAGATCGTGGACGATATCTACGTAGGAATGTGGCCGGATAATCCTCCTGATTGGGCTCCCGCCGATCGTCCTCCATTTTGGCAGCCTGCCGAAGGAACCGTTCAATTGTTGGTCGACGGCGACAGGAGTGGCGGGACGGTAGTCGAAACCGGAATGGAACAGGCGCAAGCGTATTGGGCGGTTGCCGAAAACCATGAAAACGGCAGCAACGTCTTTCTGAGTTTGGTGGGTCTCGATTATCCCTGGGTGCAACAGGTACCTTACGCCGATGGCAGCGGGAGCGTACTGGACAGCCAGCCCGTCTTCTACGCGGTCGAGTTTTACGTCACCCCGTTTGACAGGTTGATTCCGGACTCCCCGGAGAACAGCCTGGTATCCGACCTTTACGCCGGCAAAACGATATTTTTTCCCTTGGGTTTTACGTATACTCCCCGGTCCCTGTCTTCGGTTCCCCTTTACCACTTTTCGCCCCCCCCCCCCCCCCCGGGGGGGGGGGGGGGGGGAGTTGGTGTCTGACCTGTGGGCGCATGGGATCCTTCTGGGGGCAGACGGCGGTACCGGCGGCACTGCTGTCGAAAGCGTTACATGGGCCCGCATCAAGGCCAGCCTGTCGGAGTAGAGTTCCGGCCTCAACTCACCGCGGGATCTCTGAAATCCACACCTCGCCGGTCAGCTGAACCAGCCCCAAAACCTCGGTCCGCTACTTAAACAGCGAAGGCTCTTTCTTCACCCGCACCCATCCT
Organism: Gemmatimonadota bacterium; assembly: GCA_026706165.1. The sequence goes on along the minus strand of JAPOZF010000280.1, from coordinate 968 downwards.
CGTCGCAGGCATTTTCAGCCGTCGCAGCCCCCCGGCGTGCCTGCCGGCCGGCGACCCGCCGGACCCTGATCGACAGCCCCGCCTCAACAGTAACCAAGTCAGCCTCGATAAACTATCTTTGAATCTCCCCCCGTTTGCGGTGGTTTCACAGTCCGAGACGATCCCTGGGGGCGGATCGGGCAACTCCCGGGCCGGTACCCGGGGAAAGTCGACGCCCTTCCATTCCCACCGCAGCTCGAGACGGTGTGCCACAGGGAGGATTCCTGTCATGCGAGCTCCGGAAATTCGAATTTGCATTGACTTCCCGCTGACAGCGGTTGTCTGGAGGCCAGGCTGTTGATGAGCCGCTGCATCCCTTCACCGAGCTGATTGGAAATGCGGGTCCTTATCAGACCTGGAGGAAGGCTTTTTCCGGCATTCATTGCCTTTCTCGTCTCCGCCTGCTCTCTCGCGCCGGGCCGGAACCCACCGGCTCTCGATTCAATCGAGAAACTTCCCGGCGGGTTTGCCGGAAGTGAAGTCGGCGGTTCCCACCAACCTCTCGAGTGGTGGAAGGCTTTCGCCGATCCGGTCCTCGACCGGGTAATCGAGGAGGTGCTCGCCTCGAACTTCGACCTGGCCGGGGCTGTCTCCCGGGTCGACCAGGCCAGGGCGCGGGAACGGATAGCGAGGGCGCCGGTGTTTCCCCTGCTCCAGCCTTCGGCCGGGGTCAACGACTTCGACAGCCCCACCAACGCCGGAATCGGCGCGCAGCTGGAGGAACTGGGGCTGGGCTCCGGGGAACAGGCCGCTCCCGGCATCGTTCTCCCCGACAGGCTCGGCCTGACCACCTGGCACATCGGCACGGAATTCGCCTACGAGCTCGATTTCTGGGGCCGCAACCGCAACGACGGCCGCGCCGCCGGAGCCGAGAGGCTGGCCTCCGAGTCCGACTACCTCGCTGCCCGCATGGGTGTGCTGGCCGAAAC
>JAPOZF010000556.1 GCA_026706165.1 Gemmatimonadota bacterium | reverse complement strand
TTCGCCAAGGCGGCCGTCGAGATCGGCTGGTGGACGCTGCAGAGCCGCATCACCGGGACGCCCCTGCACCGGCTGCTCGGGGGACAGACGCGGGACGTGGCCGCCGGCGCCGACTTCGGCATCCAGGACTCCTACGACATGCTCCTCGGGAACATCGAGAAGGCGGTCGACGCCGGGTTCCCGCGCATCAAGCTGAAAGTTGCCCCGGGCTGGGACCTCGAGATGCTGCAGATCGTCACCTCGACCTTCCCGGACATGACCTTCCACATCGACTGCAACTCGGGGTACAGCCTCGACGACCTCCCCTTCTTCCGGGCGATCGACGGCATGGGGCTCGCCTTCATCGAGCAGCCCCTCCATTACAACGACCTCCTCGACCACGCCGAGCTCGCGAAACGGATCGGCACCCCGATCTGCCTCGACGAGACCATCGTCGACGCGCGCGCCGCCAAGCAGGCGATCCGCATCGGGGCCTGCCGCTACATCAACATCAAGCCGGGGAGGATCGGCGGCCTGGCCAACGCCCTGGCGGTGCACGACATGGCCCGTGACGCCGGCATTCCGGTCTGGGTCGGGGGCATGCTGGAGAGCGCCCTCGGGGGCTCGGTCTGCGTCGAGCTGGCGACCCTGGAGAACTTCACCTACCCGGGGGACCTGTTCCCCTCCTCCCGCTTCTACACCCGCGACCTGTCGCAGCCGGCGATGGAACTGGCCGAGGGCTGTGTCTTCAAGCCGTTTACAGAAGGCCTGCCGTCCCCCGACCCGGAGCTGCTGGCCGAGCGGACCCTGCGCCACAGGACGGTCGGGTCAGCCCGCGAATAAGCGGGTTTCCAGGCCGGGCCCCCGAATTCGGGCGTCGCCGCAGTAGACCTGTCACCTCACGACGGGTCCCTGCCCGGACTCAGCATGATCCGCTCGTACACGTCGACCGCCTGGATCACCTGCCGGCACTCGATCCACTCGACGGCGCCGTGGGCCTGGTCGATGCTGCCGGGCCCGAGGATTATGGTCGGCACCCCGCGGTCGGCGAACGGACTGCCGTCGGTGGCGTACGGAACCCCGTCGATCTCCGCCTCTCCCAGGACCTCGCGGCAGGCGGCGGCGGCGCTCTGCACGATCTCCGCCTCCTCGCCGGTACCCAGGGCCGCCAGGGTGATGGAGGGCTCCTCGAGGACGGCGTCGATTCCGTCCATTTCAGCGATCACCGCGGCGAACTGCGAGGTCACCTCTTCCGCGGTCTGCCCCGGTATGGTGCGCACGTCGACCTCGATGCGGCAGCTGTCCGGCACGAAGTTGACCTGCATTCCCCCCTCGATGACGCCGATGTTCATGGTCGGACTGCCGAGCAGCGGGTCGTTCCGCGAGGCGTAGCCGGCGCCGATCACCTCCTCGAGGCGGGCGACCAGCCGCGCCATCCCGGAGATGGCGTTGACCCCGAGCCAGGGCTTGGAGCTGTGCGCGGCCTTGCCGTTGACGGCGACGTGGAAACGGACCACCCCCTTGTGGCCGCGGATCACCGCGAGGTCGGTCGGCTCGGCGATGACCGCGGCCTCGACCCCGATCCAGCCGGCGAGGTGGCGAGCCCCCCTCATCAGGTACTCCTCGTCGACCGAACCGGCGTAGAGGATGGTGCGCGGCGGCTTCCGCCCCGATTCGACGAGGCGCTTCATGGCGTGCATCATGGCGACGCCGCCCGCCTTGGTGTCCGCGGAGCCGCGGCCGTACATCAGACCGTCCCGGATGTGGGGCTCGAACGGGGGAATCGACATCACCTCGACGGACGCGGTGTCCATGTGGCACTCGAACAGCAGCGCCCGGTCCGGGTCTTCCCCCTCGAGCCGGGCGACGAGGTTGTGGCGGCCCGGCAGTGCCTCCGACAGCTCGAACGGCAGCCCGATGCCGTCGAAGAAGCCGGACAGGTACTCGACCATCCCGCCTTCCCCGTCCCAGCCCCCGGGCAATGAGGGGTTCACGCTCTCTATCGCCACCACGTCCTGCAATGCGGCGAGGACCTCGTTGTCGCTCCGTTCCCAACTCCCTGTCATGTCGGCTTTCCCTTTCGGCTGTCCTTCCCCGCCTCGTTGACGCGCGGCATCAGCAGCTTGCGGTTGCGCGCCAGCGGCAGTCCGGCGAAGGCGCAGCGGTTGTTCCACTGGTCGACCGTCTCCGCGGTCTTGTACTCGTTGATGACGGCGTTGCGGCTCGTCGAGGTGCGGTTGTTTCCGGCCTGGTGCACCACCAGGACGTGGATGACAGCCACGTCCCCGGGTTGCGCCCGGATGACCTGGCGCCTTTCCTCCGGCACATTCTCCTGGACCAGGGTGGGCCGGTCTTCCACGGTTGGCAGGAAGCCGTCGAGATGGCTTCCCGGAATCACCTCGGTGGCTCCGGCGCCGGCGTCGGTCGCGTCGAGGTAGGTGATCGCAGCGGCGAGCCCGACCTCGCCGC
>JAPOZF010000456.1 GCA_026706165.1 Gemmatimonadota bacterium | reverse complement strand
GCGATGATCGAGGCGGTCACCGGCGGCCCCCTGCGCTCCAACCGCATGGCGCGCCACACCCACCCGGAGGGGTTCCCCGACCCGGCGGCGCTGTTCGAGGTGCAGATCAAGGCGATCAAGGGAGCGGGGGTGTCGCTTTCCGGAAGCGTCGACATCGATCACGGGTACTGGATCGACCACCACCCGAGCGGCAAGACGGTGCTGCACGAGGCCGGCGGGGAAATGGTCGACACACTTGGTGGCGGAATCGCCGAGGAAGCGGCCTTCATCCTCGAGGAACAGCTGGAGAAGCCGTTCGCAGAGGCCGGCGTCGACATGAAGAAGCAGACCGCGTGGATCGAGATCATGGTCGCCGCCGACTACGCCCCGGGCGAGGCCTGGGAGCGCGTGGAGATCGTCCGCAAGCTCGTCGAGGAGTACTACGGCGACGCGCGGCCGGCGGGCCTGATCTACCCGGTTTCGAGGATCCCCCTGGAGAAGGGGCAGGTCGAGATCCAGCCGCGCCTGGTTTCGGGCCAGGCGGAGATCGTGCGCTCCGGCGAGACCGCCGACGGCTTCAGCACCTGGACGGCGCTGAAGTACGGCGGCCTGACCGAGGTGCTGCTGAGCGCCGCCGGGGGCGACGACGCCGGAGCCCTCCTGGGGTCGCTCGACGGCCGCATCCGGGAAGCGGGGGGCAACGGCCTGAAGCAGGACGGCATCTTCAACAACGCCTACGTCGTCGCCGGCGGCGATTCCGCCGCGGACCGGGAGTGGATCCAGACCTTCAACGGCTCCTTCAGCGCCTGGTACGAGGGCACCGCGCCTGCCGGCCGCACCGCCCAGTTCCTCGGGGGAATCCAGGAGGAGGGGTACCGCTACGGCATCGCCAGCCGCGCGATCTTTGCCTGAACCTCTCGCGGGTTCCGCGCACCGCGGGAGTGCCTGACCCGCGGCTGCTGAATCGCCGGCCAGTCGGCGCGGTTCCTAGTAGACTACCGAGAGTACGCCTGAGTCGATCTCCTGTCCCGAATGCAGGTCCGCCAGGATCCGGTACAGGAAGATTCCGGGGAGGACCGATCGGCCCGAGTCATCGGTTCCATCCCAGCTGTGGGAGTACTCCCCGAGGGGGTCGGTCCCGGAATAGACCTCTCTCACGCGCCTTCCCGAGAGGTCGAATATCTCGATGACGACCGGCACGCCCGAGGTGACGCGCAGCAGCTTGTAGGAGATGCGGACGACGTCGTTGATCCCGTCGCCGTTCGGGGTGAAGGGATTCGGCGACACCAGGGGGGAGAAGACGAGGGAGCCGCTGAGCGAGGTCGTCACCGAAAGGCGCTCGCTCTCGATCTCCGGCGCGGCTTCTCCCGGCAGTATGCGCTGCCGCACCTCGTGTGGGCGCGTGGTGTCGAACACCCTGCCGGCGAACAGGGTGCCGACCTCCCTGAGCACAGTCGACCTGAAATCGATCTCGATCAGCGTCCCGGTGTCGGCCGGTTTCAGCCTGTGCGGGAGCATCAGCTCGAACCCCAGGCCGTCATCGCGGATGGTCCAGGAGAAATCCTGCTGATCGACCTCGTCCAGGCGCAGCGAGTCGACCGACACCACGCCGGACGGCGTCGATATCTCCACCGCGTCGAAACCGATGTCCTCTGCGAGAATCGTCGGTTTGATGTAGTAGGTGAACCGGGTCGCCTTCCCGACCTCGGTCTCGACCGGGGAAATCTCCCCCTTCAGCTCGCGCACCAGCGGCGGTGTGGTGGCCCTGAATTCGAGGTAGTCGATCTTGCCTCCGTCTTCGACGGTCGAAACGAAATCGGTCCTGATCTGGAGGAACCGGTTGGGACCCGGCGATACGATGTCCACCCCGGGGTTCTCGAAATCGTAGGAGCTCGACCAGAAGCTCCAGTTCTCCGTGTCGGGCCTTATGCTGTCCTCGGTCCTTGCCGGCTTGAGATAGCTGGCCAGTCTTTCGTATTTCCGTTTGTACTCCGTCAGGCTCAGGTCCCCTCCTCCTCCGAGAAACCGGATGCTGTCCTGCTGCTCCGGCCGCACCTCCCAGTAAACCTCCGGCTGCGGGTCGGCGCCCGCACGCGTACGGATCCCGATCCGGGCGTGGGGGTCCCTGCGCCCCGACCACCTGATCTCCCCCCAGTTGGCGATGTCCCCGAGGTCGATTATGTCGGACTCGTACGACGCGTTGCTGACGAAACCTCCCCCGTAGACCTCGAACTCGCCGACCGAGATCTCCTTGGCGGTCTTTCGGAAGATGCGCATGTAGACGGAACGGGTGCTGACGGGGGAATTCAGAACAACGCGGATGTCGGCCTCGGTGTTTTCCTTGACCTCGGCCACGGTCGTGAACGGCGGAATCCGGAACTTGCTGACCCTCTCGTCGCTGACACCGATGGTGAAGTGTTCCAGGAAATGGTCCGGTCTGCCCTCCAGGGTGCGGAATCTCACTTCTCTCACGA
>JAPOZF010000062.1 GCA_026706165.1 Gemmatimonadota bacterium | reverse complement strand
ACCGACAACCGCTGCCCTACCGGTGGCCGCCGCGGATCATCTTCAACACCGACGGCTGCCTGGTGTTCAAGTACCTCAAACGCCGCAATCCCGACGACGTGACCGCCATGATGGCGCCGCTGGCCGGCACCGCCGTCGACGTCGTCTCGGTGCTCGTCGGCATCAACGACGACCTGAGCTGGCCGGGCAGCCCGCACGGCGAGCTGTGGGGGGAAACCATGGCCGCCGCTCCGGAGGGAATGGCCCCCAGCGACCTCCTGCAGAAGAACCTCGCCGCCATGGTGGAGGACGGCCACGACGTCTTCCAGCTCTACGTCGACCGCGCCCGCCAGGTGGGCCTGGGCATCTACGCCTCCTTCCGCATGAACGACGCCCACCGCAACATGGAGCACCGCATCGCCGACGGGCGCCGCTCCTCCCTGATGCTGAATCGCCCCGATCTGCTGATCGGCTCTCCGGCCCCCGAAGGCACCACGGGGTACGGGAAAGAGTTCAACTTCAGCTGGCAATGGGATTACGCCCGGCCCGAGGTGCGCGACCGTTTCCTCGGCCTGTTCGACGAAACCATCGGGCGCTACGACGTCGACGGCCTGGAGCTGGATTTCTGCCGGGCCCCTCCGTTCTTCAAACCGCACCAGGGATTCAGGCAGACAGCGACGATGACGGAGTTCATGCGCCGGGCGCGCGAGACCGCGCGCCGCGGCGCCGCCCGAAAGGGCCGGGACGTGAAGCTCTGCTGCCGCGTCCCCTGCAGCTTCGACGCCTGCATGGAGCTGGGGCTCGACCCGGAAACCTGGATCGAGAACGGCCTGGTCGATATCGCGGTGATCTCCTCGTCCGGCGGCTGGCAGCTGGAAATGGACGTCGACCGGGCCGTGGCCGCGGCGGAGAAAGGCGGGGCCCTCGTGTACGTCGGGTCCGCCGGGACGTACAAGGCGTCTCCGCAGGAGGGCTACGAGAGCGGCCAGCCTTCGCTGCGGCGCGCCATCGCCCTCAACGGCTATCGGCGGGGAGCCGCCGGGGTCCATCTCTTCAACCACGACTACGCCAACCACCGCGCCCAGCCGGTGGCGGAGGGGGACGCCAGCGACATGCCCCTGGTCGAACCGCCGCCTCTCTACAGTGGACTGCGGGGTGCGTTCGACTCCGACCGGTTCACGAGGAAGGACCTGCAGACCCTGCGCGACCTGGGTGATCCGCAGGCCCTGGCGCGGCTGGACCGCTGTTACCACCTGAACGACGGCACCAACCTGGGGGATTTCCCGCCGCAGCTTCCCCGCCTGCTGGCGCTGACCGGCCGCGGGGCAGGTGAGGCCCACGCCCTGCGGCTTCTCATCGAGGACGACATCGACGGGGGGCGGGCCGACGGGCGCATCGCCGGGACGGAGCTGCGCCTCCGTCTCACCGGGCACGAGCGGTGCCTGCCGCGAATCCGCTGCGAGGTGAACGGAGGGCGTGTCGACCTGCTGTCGGCGCGGAAAGTGGCGAACTCCCTCGGCGAGGAATGGCTGGTGGTGGACGACCCCCCGCTGCGCCGCGGTGAAAACCGGGTTCTGGTGGTGATCGAGGGGTTCGAGCAGCCGGAAGGGTACGTGCAGAAGGGGCCGGCACCGGGACCGGGCTGGCCTGCCCTGCACCAGTGCGAGCTGCTGGTCAGGTGCGCCGGGTAGAGCGCGCATAACTCGCCTGCGGCCGGTATCGGCGTCCAGACCGCCGCCCGGGCAGCTGCGGAAAAAATGCAGACGGAGCCCGCACCCGGCTGACGGCGCCGCCCTCGGGGTAGTTGCCCCGGCAACCGGTTGCAATCCATCTTGATCCGCCTGTCAGCCAAGCCAACCTGTCACCTCAACCCAACGGAAACTTCACCCATGTCCGAAGTCACCGATCAGACCTTCCAGCAGGGGTTCGAGCAGTTCGCCAGGATGGCGGGCGAGGAACGCGCCTCGCAGCTGCGCGAAACCTGGCACCGCATCTCGCCGGACTTCGAGCATTTCGTCCTCGGGGCTCTGGGAGGCCAGGTCTGGACCCGGCCCGGCCTGGACCCCCGCACCCGCAGCCTGGTCACGATCTCGGCGCTGGCCGCTCTCAACCGCCCGCGCGCGCTGAGCCTGAACATCGAGATGGCCCTCGGCAACGGCGCCACCCGCGAGGAGATTCGCGAGACCCTGTTGCAGATGGCTTTTTACGCCGGTTTCCCGGTCGCCTGGGAAGGACTCGCCGCAGCCGATGAGGTCTTCAGGCAGCTCGACGCCAACGGTTCAGAAACCGAACCCGTCTGATCGATGGGGGCCGGTTTTCGCCTGATGCCGAACCGGTATGAGCGATCGCCGCCCACCGGCGCGGCCCGGGGATTTTTCAGCTGCCCTCCCTGAACGCGAGACCCGATGAAACGGAAAGGGGCCGTGCGAGTGGGAGGGCCTCTCTCCGCTCAGCTCGACCCGCCCCCCGGCGAGG
>JAPOZF010000073.1 GCA_026706165.1 Gemmatimonadota bacterium | reverse complement strand
GACCTTCCGCAAGGCGGGATTCAACGGCGTGGTCGGCAGTTTCTCGACGGGCCGCCTTCGCGCCACCGGGATTTTCTCGCGCCTGAGCGACCCCGTGCTCTCGGGAACGTCGAAGTTCGACCAGATGACCAACCTCGGGGCCGGCCGCCTCGAAGCCGACGTCGGCGACCGCCTGACCATGGGTTTCACCCTGGTCAACAGCCACAACAGCCAGGGCAGCCGGGACAGCTTCGACGGCAATCCCCTGAAGGGCTTCCTGACCCTGGAGCAGACCGCCAGGCGGCCCAACCTCATCGTCGTTCAGTTGAGCGACGACTCCCCCGAGGACAACGAGGGGGGCGCCGTCCTGATCGCCCACGACGTCGAGTTTCGCCTCAAAATCCCCAGGGAGGTGGTCTCCGACGACGGCGCGGTCACGGTAATGAAGGACACCCTCATCACCGGCTCGAGCATCGGCTTCCGTCCGCTGATCGAAGGGGGCCTGCTGCGCCGGGGACTGCGCACCGCGGACGGCTCCGGCAAGATCGTCATGCGCTACTATCTCGGGCCGTCGCCGGAGCTCGCGGACGAGGATCAGCTGCGCACGCTTGCACCCCTGCTCGAGCGCCCCCTGCTGCTCGACCGCTTCCAGGCGGAGGAGGTGGTGGCCAGCATCGAGGAGGTCCGCTTCCGCATGGTGCTCGCCAACGACTACCGCATCGAGATGTCGTCCGACCACCAGACGAACCTCGACGGCGTCCCGCAGTTCCGCCTCGTCACCCGGGCCGACGGCAACACCAGGGATCTGGTCAACCAGCGCGAGGTCGTGTTCAGCTACGGGCTGCCGACCGCCCTGCAGACCTACGGCTTCACCGCGGAGATGAGGGACTTCCACGGCATCGACCTGTACGGCGAGCTCAACGTCAACACGCAGTACCTGAAGTACCCGACGCCGAACCGGAAAACCAGGAAGGCGTTCTCCGGCATCGCCGGCGAGAGCAGGGCGCTCGGTTTCATGGTGAACGCCTCCTGGAGCAAGGGCCCGTTGTCCCTATTCGGCGAAGGGTTCGGAATGGACGACTCCTATACCACCTCGGTGCTCCCCATGGACCGGTCGGGACTGCCGGACTTCTCGCCGGAGAACACGCGGCTGCTCTACGACTTCGTCGACGACAACGACGACAACGACCGCCACCCGGATCAGCTGCGCTACCTGCAGGGATCGCTCGTGCCCCAGCGCGCCACGCAGATCAGGAACGTCGTCGAGCGCGGCGTCGCCGATCCCGAGGTGTTTCCCGGGTATGACGAGAACGGCGACTTCATATCCGACTTCAACCAGAACAACAACCCGGAGCGCCCCAACTTCTTCCCCGACTACGACGAGCCCTTCGTGCGCCACCGGTCCGACCGCCCGCAGTTCCTGTTCGGAATCGACCTCAACAACAACGGCTGGCCGGAGCGCTTCGAGAACGACGACGAACCGGATCTCCCCTACAGGAAGGACCACTGGGGCTACAATCTCTTCGGCACCCTCGAGCTTGCCCCCGGGGCCAAGGTGCGGCTGGGCCGGCTGCGCCAGGGGATGCGCGAGTCGGAGCGGCGGAACCACACCGACTACGGGATGATCACCTTCGAGAGGGACTCCCCCCGGGCGGGCAGGGTGCGGTTCTTCGACATGTTGAAGAAGGCGGAGGACACGATCGCCGACGACCTCGTGCAGTGGATCGTTCCCGAAGCCTCCTCCGGGGAACCGGCCAGTTCGCCAGGCAGGCTGCAGGCGGTGCCGGACCTTCTCGCCGCGGCGGACACCTGGATCAATACCGCCTACGCCGACTGGGGGTTCGACTCGCCGCTGGGCTGGTCGACCCTGCACCGGGTCAAGTGGGAAACCTGGCGCCAGCGGGAAACCGGAATGGTCGCAACGATCGATTCATCCGGCGACACCCTCGAGGTTTTCGATCCCCTCGGCGCCGAAGGCCGCAACGGACGCGCGCGCTCCGGCTTCTTCGGGGTCATCAACAAGGCGGAGTACCTGTTCTTCTGGCGCCAGGTAGCGATCCTCCCGCGCCTGAAGAGCGAACTCCTGCGCGCCACACCTTTCAACAGAGACCTGGAGAAACGCCGGTCCTGGGACGGCATCTTCTCCCTCCAGTTCGAGGTCCCGCTCCTGAGCTCAAGCCGCATCCGGCTCGGTTGGGAGCAGCGGCTGTTCTACGATATGCGCCCCGGGGAAGAGGAGGCGGGCGGCGGGAACAGAACCGGGGACTTCCACGGGACCGCCCTGGCCGGGCAGCTGACCAACACCCGGGACTACCTGGGGTATGCCCTGACGACGCAGGCGGGAATCCGCATAGACCGGCGCTCCTTCGAAATCGCCGGCGGCGGCGTCGAGAGCGGAACCGCCGGCCTCCTTTTCCTGACGATGTTCGCCGCCCTGAGGTAGGCACGGTACGGGAAGCTGATGGCTCCAGGACGGATGTTTTC
>JAPOZF010000394.1 GCA_026706165.1 Gemmatimonadota bacterium | reverse complement strand
GATCCCGAACAGGAACTCCGGCCGGTCGGCGTGATAGCGGAAGAACGGCTCGTCGTAGTCCGGGAGGCGGTTGTTCTTGTTGACGTTGTCGTTCTGGTTGAAATCCGAGACGAAATCGTTGTTCTCGTCCCAGCCGGGGAAGTTGAGGGGGTCCCCGGCCCCCTGGCTGAAGCGCGCCCAGTCGGGGTTGCGGTCGTAGTCGTCGTTGTCGTCGACGAACTCGTAGATGTGGCTGCGCTGGTCGTCGTACTTGATCTCGCCGAGAGCGTCGACCAGGTAGGACTGGGTCGAGTAATCGGGGTCGAGATCGAAGGCCTCTCCGAAAAGGAAGTAAGGGTAGGCCTGGCGGGAGAGGTTGATCATCCACGCCTGGGCGTCGCTTGAGGCGGTTGTGAACGACCGGTCGGCGTCGGCGCGGGAGGGATTGGGGTACATTCGGTAGGAGCGGCTCAGATCGAGCTCGGCGTAGGCGTCGAACCCCCAGACGCCGGTGACCTCGACGTCGAAACCGTACACCATGCGCGCCGTGGGCAGGCCGTAGTCGAAGAGGATGCGCCGCTGGTTGGAGTTGTCCTTGACGTTGCCGTCGGCGACGGCGACGTCGAGCAGCGGCGGTTGCAGCAGGTCGACGTCCCGTCCCGTCATCGGCAGGGTGGGAGCCGTGGGGTTGCGGCCGGTCTGCTGGTCGGACCAGACCTGGATTCTGTAGTCGTTGGAGACCACGAGGTCGAAGCGGATGTCGACGATCTCCGTCGGCCTCGGGCCGGCGTAGGAGAGATCGTTGAAGTCGTAGTTGATGACGATCCTCTCGCCGCCGTCCGCCGCCAGGGCGCCCCCGCGCGGGGATCCGCCCGTTACCGCCGGCCACAGGGCCGGATCGGTGCTGACGTCGCGGGTCCTGTAGGTGGTCCGCTGCCTCGTGACCGCGTCCTCGGCGGTGATGACGATGTCGTGGGCGAACAGGGTGGCGCCCCCCTCGCCGTCCTCGGGGGAATCGTCGCTGAGGATCAGGGCGATTCCCGAAACGGGCGCGCCGGTCTGGGCCGCCCCCAGGGTCCCGGCGAAGGGGCTGCGCTGGAAGGCCTCGGCGAAGGTGCGCGTGTTGTGGGCGTTGACCATGGTGGCGCCGACCTTGACGAAGTCGCCGATCTGCGCCACGCCGCGCCCCGCCATCAGGTTCGTGGCGTTGGAGGTTTCGCTCGGGTCGCGGTTGGGGGTGCTGCCGATGGTCGGCAGGCTGACCCGCGAGAACAGCATCGTCGCCAGGTACTTGTCCGCGGCGAAATCCATCTGAACGCCGTTGAACCGGGGCTTGGAGAAGGTCAGCGGGGTCAGGGTGGTGCGGATGCGGTCCCCGACCGTGATCGAGTACGAATACTGGCCGTGCGAGTCGGAGTTGACGGTGATCGTGTTGAACCAGCTGTTGAAGCGGGGATCCTTGTAGATCGAGGATCCGAACTGGACAGGCTGGTTCTGGTTCCAGTCGTAGATCAGCCATCCCCGGGTCAGGTAGTTGCCGTAGAGGTCGTAGAAAGGCTCGCCTTCGATGAAGACGTTGACGTAGCGCTGGTAGGGATCGCGGGCGTAGTTGGTGTATTCCCACTGGCGGTAGCGGTAGTCGACGAACAGCTCCTGGGGGATGAACCATTTCTTCACTGTCGGGTCGAGGGCGTCGAAGAGAACTCCCGAACCGCGCGGTTCGTAGGTGATCTCTCCTCCCCAGTTGCGCCCCAGGCGCCGGTCCCGGGTCTGGCCCTCGAGAATCTGGGCCGACAGTACGGCCAACAGGAGAACGGCGCCCAGACATCTCCAGCCCGGTAACGATGTTCGCATTTATTCCCTCCCAGGTGCCCGCGAGGCACGCGGGTTCAGGCGGTCCTGACCATTCATTGCGTTCAGTAGGCGACCGCCACGGAAGTCACCGCTGTTTCCGAGGCGGAATCGCTGTCGAGCTCGATACGCACCAGGTATATCCCCGGGGCGACCTTGACCCCCCTCTCGTCCTCCCCGTCCCATGTCACCGTGAAGCTGCCCCCGGCCTGCGGCGCCGCCAGCAGCTGACGGACACGGCGCCCGGAAAGGTCGAGCACGGAGATCCCAACCGGAGCCTCGTCGGCGAGGCGGGCGAGGTCGTAGCCGATGCGGGTGCGGTCGTTGACGCCGTCGCCGTTGGGGCTGAAGACCGCCGGTTCCGCGGCGACGTTGATAAGCAGTTGCCCGCCCGCCCCCGAGATCGGGACATCGACGGACAGGCCCCGCTGCGTCGCCGTGCCGATTGCCACCACGTCGTCGTCCCCCTCTCCGAATTCGGCGACGTTGCCTGGTATCACCTCCTGCCCGAGGGAGCTTCCCAGGCTGGCGAAGCCGCTGAACTTGGTGCCGAAGCGCAGCACCCGGGCGCGGAAGCGGATGGTGACGCGGGAGAGGCGGCCCCCCCCGAGGTCCGCTTCCGAAATGGCGGGGAAGCGCC
>JAPOZF010000628.1 GCA_026706165.1 Gemmatimonadota bacterium | reverse complement strand
CAGGCATCCACCCCCTGCGTCGACCGCCTGATCAGCCGGGGCGCCTGCACTTATTCCGCCCGCACCGTGATGCCCTCGGCAACCTTGCCCTGCCACACCTCGATGTTTCGCGGCGTGACCCCGGAACGGCACGGCATCACCACCAACACCTGGGTCCCCCAGGTCAGACCGGTGCCCAGCCTGGTCGACGTGCTGCACCGGGCAGGGAAGCGCACCGCCTTCTTCTACAACTGGGAACAGCTGCGCGACCTGGCCGACCCGGGCTCGCTGGACCGCTCCTGTTTCATGAATAACTGCAAAGAGCCGGAGGGCGACCGGGAGCTTGCCCGCCTGGCCGCGGCGACCCTGCGGGAATGGACTCCCGGTTTCGCCTTCGTCTACCTCGGCTGCACCGATATAGCAGGGCACGGCCACGGCTGGATGTCGGCCGAATACCTCGCCGCCATCGGGCGGGCGGACGAGGCCATCGGCGCGGTGCTGGAGGCGGTCGACCTGGAAGAGACCGCGGTCATCGTCACCAGCGACCACGGGGGGCACGAGCGCACCCACGGCACGGAAATGGACGAGGACATGACCATCCCGTGGCTGATCGCCGGTCCTGGGGTGTCCCCCGGACGGAGCCTGCGGGAGCCGGTGAGCATCATCGACAACCCGGCGACCATTGCCGCCCTGCTCGAGGTGGAGCCGGCGGAGGACTGGGCCGGGCAGGTGGTCGGGGAAGCCCTCGCATAACGAACCGGCAGGGGCCGCTGAAGCCCGCAGAGCCTCCACACCTGCGGACCGGTTGGAGGCGCCCTATCTTCGCGGCATCGACTCACCACCGAAACGGAGGCTTCCATGATCATCGACACCCACACCCATTTCTACGATCCCACCCGGCCCGAGGGGGTGCCCTGGCCGCCGCCGGACAACAAGCTCCTCTACCGCACCGTACTGCCCGAGCACTTCAAGGCGGAGGCCTCACCGCACGGGGTGACCGGGACCGTGGTGGTCGAGGCGGCCTGCACGGTCGAGGACAACCAGTGGATCCTCGACATGGCCGACCGCGACCCCGTCATCGTCGGTTACGTGGGCAGGCTCGAAAGCGGCACCCCTCAGTTCGCCGAACAGGTGGAGCGCTTCTCCGCCCATCCCGTCTTCCGCGGCATCCGCGCCTGGGGGGACCTCGACGGCGGCTTCCTCGACGAAATGAAACTGCTGGCGGAGAAGAACCTCGTCCTCGACTGCATGCCGGGTGACGCCGAGGCGCGGGCAGGCTTGCTGCGGCTCGCCCGCGAGCTGCCGGACCTCACCCTGGTGATCGAACACGTCGCCAGCGTTCCCATCGACGGCGGGGCGCCCGACCCGGACTGGGTCGCCTTCATCGAGGCCGCGGGCGCCAACGCCAACGTCTACATGAAGGTGTCGGCGTATACGGAAAACAGCACCGAGCAGCCCGCCCCCGGCGACGTCGACTACTACCGGCCGGTCCTCGATGCGATGTGGGATGCCTTCGGCGAGGAGCGTCTGTTCTTCGGCAGCAACTGGCCGGTGTGCGAGCGCGCGGCGACCTACGCCACCTGCTTCAGCATCGCGCGCGAGTACTTCGACGGGAAGGGGGCGGAAGCCGCGGAGAAGTTCTTCTGGAAGAACGCCAGGGCCGCCTACGAGTGGCCGGACCGCTGAGGGCTCCCGACCGAACCCGCCCGGGGCTTGGCTCGGCCGCTGGGCTTTCCCTGACCACTGAGTCCGCCGGACACCGCTGAGGGGCCCCGCCTGACCGAACCGCGAGGCCCCTGACCGGTCCCTGAGCCCTACTCGACCGCGAACAGCCGGTTGCGCGCCGGCAGGCTGACGATCTTCGAAAAATGCCGCACCTGCAGGTCCGGGTGCCCGGCGTCGATCACCGTCGGCGCCTCGATCACGAAGTCGGCGAAGTGGGGGGCGTTGAAGGCGACGAAGGCGAGCGCCAGGCAGTCGACGAGCCGCTCGCGCCTCTCCGACAGGTCGGGGAAGGCGAGCGGACCGGTGTCGACCTGGTAGATGTCGTCCCCGCGGCGCGTGTTCATCGTCTTCACCGGGCACTCGATCAGGGCCCGCAGCCCGGTGCCGTCGTCGCCGATTTCGGTTTGCGAGACCAGCGGCGCGAAGCGGTAGGTCTCCTCGCGGACCGCGGTGTTCGAGGGCAGCTCGCGCACCGCGGACCCTTCCACCAGGTGCAGGTCGTAGCCGCCGAACATCTCCTCGTACGGCCGTGTGTCCCGGTAGCGGTCGCTGAGGTAGGCGTGGCGCCGGAAAATCAGGCCGTGGCGGGCGCTGAAGATCGGCAGGAAGTCGTAGTTGTCCGCCTGGAACAGGTCCTTCTCGTCGAAGGTGTTCTCGCTCTTGCAGGAAGCGGTCTGGTAGAAATCCTCGCAGACCCCCTCGCGGTCGTCGACGATGCGGGTGCGCGACTCGATCCAGAAGCGCACCTCGTTGGCGGCACCCTTCCC
>JAPOZF010000616.1 GCA_026706165.1 Gemmatimonadota bacterium | reverse complement strand
TTGACCTACCTGTACCTGGCGGCGAATCAAATCGGCGACGTGTCCCCCTTGCGGGATCTTGTGCAACTGGCTTACCTGCACCTGTGGGGGAATCCCATCGGGGATAAATCACCTCTCTATGCCCTGGTGGATGCCAACCCGGATTTGTATGTGGACATTGACCTTGTTCGAGTCTCTGTTTCAACCGCGGCCCCGTTGACGGAGGAAACCCTGGACGGGGCCGTACTGACCTTGACGGTGAAGGGCGGCCGGTTCAGCAGAAGAATCCAGGACATGGATCTCAAGGACATTCTGTATATAACCGGCATCAATGGAGTGGCACTCGATCCCGATGCCATTGAAAGAGTCAGTCCTACCGAGGCGACAGTAGGAATCACCTTCAACCGCAGCGTCGGCATCGAAGAAGACACCAGGCTTCTGTTGACCGTAAGGTCGCGCATGCTCGACGGGTACTTTTTTGATGATCTTGTTGTAGAAATACCTGTGTTTACGGAAAGCTCTGGAACCGGCACCGGCCTGGCCGCCGACTTCAACAGGGACGGCGAAGTGGGTTTTTCCGATTTCTTTCTGTTTGTCGACGCCTTCGGGAGCGACGAAGGCCGTTACGACCTCGACGGCAGCGGAACTGTGGACTTCGGTGATTTCTTTCTGTTTGCGGACAGCTTTGGCAACTCGGAAAATTGAGGAGCCGGCTGGAGGTTTGCCGGGGAGTCCTGGCCCGGGAATGGAGAAGAAACCCAACGTCGTTTTCATCCTGACGGACGACTAGGGGCCGTGGGCGGCCGGCTGCTGCGGCAACGACGAGATACGGACCCCCTTTCTCGACCGGCTGGCCTCGGACGGCACCCGCTTCAGCAGCTTCTTCTGCACGAGCCCGGTCTGCTCCCCGGCGCGGGCGAGCCTGATGACCGGGCGCATCCCCTCGGCGCACGGGGTGCACGACTGGATACGGGAAGGCAACATGCCGCCCGATCCCGCCGGCTACCTCGAGGGACTGACCTGCTACACCGACGTCCTGGCAGGCAGCGGCTACACCGTCGGGCTCAGCGGCAAGTGGCACCTCGGCGACAGCCTGACGCCGCAGCACGGCTTCAGCCACTGGTTCGCCATGCCGGCCGGCGGCAGCCGCTACAACGACGCCGGCATGATCCGGGACGGGCAGGTCGAAACGCAGCCCGGTTATCTGACCGACGTGATCACCGACGATGCGCTCGAGTTCATCAGCGCCAACCGGGAGGGGCCGTTCTGCCTCAGCGTCAACTACAACGCCCCGCACACCCCGTTCACCGGGCACCCCCCGGAGATTGTCGAATCCTACGACGACTGTCTCTTCAGGACCTGCCCGCAGGAGGCCCTGCACCCGTGGGCGGTGCAGGGGGCGGCCGACCACATGGGCAACCGCGAGTCGCTGAAGGGGTACTTCGCGGCGATAACGGCGCTCGACCTCAACGTCGGGCGGATTCTCGAACGGCTGGCGCAGCTGGGAATCCGCGACAACACCCTCGTCGTCTTCAGCAGCGACAACGGATACTCGTGCGGACACCACGGGTTCTGGCACAAGGGGAACGGCACCTTCCCGCTGAACATGTACGAGAACTCGGTGAAGGTCCCCTTCATCGTCAGCCACCCCGGCAGGATCCCCGCCGGACGGGTCAGCGAGGCGATGGTGAGCCAGTACGACTTCATGCCGACCCTGCTCGACTACCTCCACCTGCCCGATCCGAACGACGACATGTCCCCAGGCAGGAGCTTTCTCCCGGCGCTGTCGGGAGAGACGAACGAGGCCGGGGAGGAGATCGTCGTCTTCGACGAGTACGGTCCGGTGCGCATGATCCGCACGCGGGAGTGGAAGTACGTCCACCGGTATCCGTACGGTCCCCACGAGCTCTACGACCTGGTGCGCGATCCGGGGGAGCGGAGCAACCTCGTGGAAGACAGGTCGCGGAAGGCGCTGATAGCGGACATGCGCCTGCAGATGAGCGCCTGGTTCGACCGCTACGTCCTGCCGGGACTGGACGGGGCGCGGTTTCCGGTTACCGGCGGCGGGCAGGCGGCCAAGGTCGGGGAAGGGCAATGCGGTGAGGGGGCGTTCTTTCCCAGGTACGATCCGCCTCGCCGGGAGGTTTGAGTGAATGAGCGTCAGGCCGGACCCACGCCCGAACATCGTGCTGATCATGTGCGACCAGATGCGCTGGGACGCGGCCGGATTCGCCGGCAACCCCACGGTCAGGACGCCGAACCTCGACCGCCTTGCCGCGGGCGGTGTCTGCTTCGACAACGCCTGCTGCGCTTCCCCGGTCTGTTCCCCGGCGCGGGCGAGCTGGCTTACCGGACTCTACCCGCACGCCCACCTGCAGCTGCGCAACTACGGCCCCGCCAGAATCGGGGAGTTCGGCGCCTCCCTGCCTGCCGGCTGCGTTACCATCGGGGATGTCCTGAAAGCGGCGGGATACCGCTGCGGCATGGTCGGAC
>JAPOZF010000283.1 GCA_026706165.1 Gemmatimonadota bacterium | reverse complement strand
GAAGAGGGCGCAGCGGAGTGTGAAATTCCCTTGCCAGCAGGTATGGAAGCGGGGATTCGACAGGGATAGGCTGTCGGAAATGTGTAGCTGGAGTGGGCGAAGATGGCTGAACCGAAAGGTGAGGAAAAAGTCGATCCGATGTTGAAGGATCTGGTGGAGACGAGCCGCAAGATCGATGCTGAAAAGACGGAGAAGATCACTGCGCAGGCGGCGGCGAAAGACGGCGCTGGCGCAGAACAGAGCGCGGAGACTTCACCTGGCGAAGGCGGTCCGGGAAAGGACAGTGAGGCGTCCGCAAACGATGGGGACCCGGTGGAAGTTCAAGAAGGGGTCGAGAGAATCGTTTACAGGATTGCTGCGGCGCAGGGGGAGCTTCAGAAGCAGGCGGATGAAAACCGGGAGCAGCTCTTCGTGGAGTTGTCTGAGGAGATTCATCGGGCGGCGCGCTGGGAGGTCCGGGATACGGTGATGGAGGTGTTGTCGGGCCCGGCCGAGGCCATTGCGGGGACCGGTCATGCCTGCGCGATCCTCGCCAGCGTTGCGCGTGGAGAAGGGGACATCGGACGGGGCCTCGGCGAGGCGTCGGGGGTGCTGGGCATCGTCCAGCGCTACCTGGACCGGGACTCGGTGACGGTGCGTGGCGAGGCCATGAAACTCGACAAGGTGCTGGGAACGGAAGGCCGCGTGGCGGCGCGGATCGGCGCCGCGAAGCAGTTGATCGGCGCTGCGCAGGAAGAGCTCCGGTTCGTGCCGGCGGAACGGGAGCCGGCGCAGAAGGCGGCCCATGCGGCCGTGGCGCGTCTGGGAGCGGCCCAGATCGAGATGTCGACGGTGTTCGGGGCCGTGGGGGCGGTGGACGAGGAGTCCCTGCCCCATGTTCCGGGGGTGGATCGCGGCGGGGTTCCGGAGTCGGCCGAGCTCAGGGAGGCGCGGGCGTTCAGGCTTGATTTCTACCGCGGACAGAAGCGCCAGGCGCTGGCGATGAGGGCGGTCCGCTACGGGCTGGTCGCGGCGGCCGTCGTCGTGGCGGGGGTAGTCGGCAGGGTGTCGCCCTATCTGGACGGGTTGTTCGGCAGCCTGGCCGGCGCGCTGTTCTAGAGGGTGATCCCGCGGTCCTGCTTCTGTGAGGGCGACTGCTTGCGGGACTGGTCGGTTGAGCCTTTCGAGGCCGTCTGTTCTTCTGTCTGCCGGCGCATGGCCCGCTCCTTGGCCTTTGGAATGTAGGCGTCTGCCGGCGAGCGGGTAGCGCGCTGTCCGAGCGGGTTCATGACGCGGTCCATGGTCTGGAGGGTGCCGTTCATCTCGGGCAAGGCCCTGTAGATGTCGTCGATCGTGAGCTGGTGGTTCTCGCGCAGCATGCGTGTGGCGTCGTGGGTGCGCGGCAGCTTATCGGCGGCTTCTGCGAGATTTTTGACGGCCTCCTGGAAGTTGTCGAAGGCGGGCTGGGTGAAGTCGGGATAGCCAGCCTCGATTTTCTCCCGCTGGGTTCCGGCGCTGGTGAAGAGTGCGGCGAGCTCGGCGCCGGCGGCGGTGAGCTCCTCCTTGTAGCGCGCTCGAGCCTCGTCGAAGTGCCTGCGGGCGGTCTCGACGGCCCTCCGGGGAAGATCCTCGGCACCGGGATGGTAGTGCCGGAGATAAGGGTCGATTTCAGCGGGGGGCGGCAGGGCGCCAACGGCCGCCTCAAGGTCCGCGACGGGCTGTTCGAGCCCGGTCCAGTCGATATTGCGGTCAAGCGGATTGTTGTGCGCAGCGCCGATCTTGTTCAGGTGCGCGGTGATGGGCGGAATGAGGTCCAGGGTCTCCTGCACCTGGCGGTCGAGGCGGTGCGCGCGGCGCTGCTCCTCCAGGATCGCGGCGAAGGTGGGCACGCGGCTTTCCGGGATGGTGCGGTCCGTCGCGGCCCTGGACATGTCGGTGAGGGCCTGCCGCGACCCCGGAACGTGGATCGGGAGGATGTTGCGTTCGCCGGCGACGTGGAGGACGTCGTTCCACTGCGCCTGGATGATCGCGAAGGATTTCTGCTCGGCCGGGTCCCAGCTTGACTTCGCGGAACGAAGGGCATGGCGGCGCCGGTCGTAGTCGCGGATGAGTTCGCGCAGGACTTCGCGCGTGAGGCCGGCCCTCGCCGCGTTCCTGACGAAACCCGGAAGCCTTGTGAACCGGGCGAGGGCGCGGCGGGCGGCGGGCACGAGGGAGTAATGCTCGCGGACGGCCTTCATGTATTCGGGGCTGCGCCAGACTTCCTTTGTTTCGCCGGCGGATTTCGCTTCCTCGGTCATCTTGCGATAGCTCTCGGAGACGGCCTCGATGCGGGCGGCGAGCTCGGTGAGGTCGCGGGTGTGGTTGCGGGCGGTCTGGTCGGCGCGCACCGAGCGGATGATCTGGTCGACAAACGGTGACGGCGCTTCGTCGGTGCGGTTGGCGCGGAGCCATTGGACGGCGGAGAGCGAGTCCGGGGGAGCCGGACGGACCAGGTTCGCGTGGCTGCCCTTCGCCTTGATTTCCTCCTCGTCGGCGTCTTCGGGAATCCGGGGCCCGTCGCGGCGTGTGACGGGGTCGAGGATGTGGTCGAGGGCGGCGCGCTTCGGGTCGGAACGCTTCCAGGTCTTCGCCAGGCGCTGGAGGACCTCCTCGTCGGTGACGTCGGCGTCGCCCGCCTCCTCGGACTCGGGCCTGTCGTCGGCGATCGTGAGGCGGATCGGCGCTGTGTTGCAATAGATGTCGAGGCGGTCGCGGTGCCTGGTGAGGGCCGGGTATATGGTCTCGATCGCGGGGCGGTCGTCGGCCAGGACGAAGGCGCGGTCGACGGTCGCGCCCTGCGCGGCGGAGAAGGTAAGCGCGTAGCCGTAGTCGAGGCGCGGCCTCCCGTGCAGTCCGCGTTCGGGGTCCCAGTCGCGTATCTGGTCGGGGTCGAAGGCGACGTCGCGGCCGTCATCGGTGCGAGCCGAAATGCGATGGCGGGGTTTGCCTTTCTCGTCATGCGCGGTCGCAATATCGGTGACGGTGAGGATGGTTCCGTTCTGGACATCGAGGTCCTGGACGCGGACGCGAACGACGAGCCGGTCGCCCGGGGCGATGAGCAGCGACTTGGGCTGGGCGTGCCGTTTTTCGGTATTGTCGCCGGCGACGACGAGGGGCACCTCGCGCTCGAGCTGTTCCGGCGACAGCGAGCGCTCGCGCAGCACGGGCGTGAGGGCGCCGAGTTCCGCGTGGGTGCGCGCTATGGCAAGGCTGGACTCGTCGGGCGCCTCTTTCCGGTGCTGTTCCCAATCGTCGACGAGCGTGCGCAGTGTGTCGTCGAGGTCGTCGGCAAGGTGGATGCGGCCGCGCGCGTGATAGGCGGCGATGGCGCGCGCCGGGTCCTTGTCTCGCAGCGCTTCGGAGGCCTCGATCTGCCACGGCTTGACTTCGGGAGGGTCTTCCAGGGCGCGGAAGTCTTCGACGATCCGGCGTTTTTCTGCGGCCGTCATGCCGGCGAGACGGTCGCGCGCTTCCGCGATGTCGAGGCCGTGGACCTGCACCAGAATGTCCTCGGCGTCGGCCCGCTGGCGCCGGATCGTCTTCACTTCGACGCTGCCGATGACGTCGCGCATGAGGCGCAGGCCGGGGCCGGCTTCGATCGGCTGCTGCTGTCCGGTATCGCCGGCCCAGAGGATCTTGCAGCCCGTTTCCTGGGCAATCTTGAGGAGCGCTTCGGTCTGCCGGACGCTCAACTGTCCGGCTTCGTCGACGATGATGAGGGAGCGGTCGTCGAAGTCGAGCGTGCCGCGGCGGTATCGATTGAGGACCGTCTTCATGCACCAGGCGGGGATGCGGCACTCGGTCTGGAGCGCCTTGCTGGTGAGCCATGAGTTTGCGGTTCCGTACACTTTCCAGCCGGCCTTGTGCGCGAGCTCGGCGACGGGAACGAGCGTCGTGGTCTTGCCGGAACCGGCCGCGCCTTCGACGATGAGGTTGCGCTGCGGTCCGCATGCGCGACGTATCGCGGCGACCTGCTCCTCGCTGAGGGGGTAACCGGCAGCGTCCAGCTGGGCGAGATGCGCGTCTATCATTTCGTCCGGAATTGCTGCCGTCGGCTGCAGGTCGAGGGCGCCCGCGAGGTGCTGGATATTCCGTTCGCGTTCGAGCTGGGCGGGTGTCGAGAAGACGCGCGTGTGAGCGAGATCGGCTTGCACATTGGGCCCGTCGCCCCAGCGGTCGAGCTCGACGACATCGGTATATTCCAGGACCCTTTCGGTGACGGCAGCAATGGACTCAGGCTGCACGACGCCGGCGGTTACCAGCGCCACTTCCTGCATGACGTCGGTGATCTTCCAGACCGCTTCCTGCTCGGTGAGCTTCTCCGGAATGGCGCGGAGCTCGCGCACCATCTCTTCGACAACGGGGTCGCCCTGCTCGATCGCAATATAGGTCCGCAGGCTTTCGATGAACCCGTCCGGGTCTTCGTAGACGGTGCTGGATTCGATATCCCAGCGGAGGTCCCTGGCGAGCGGATCGACGCCTTGTTCCTTGGCGTCGCGTGTGCGCTTGTTGATGCGCTCCGCGAGCCCGGGATTGTCGGCAGTGGTCAATCCGAGCTGGCGAGCGGCCGCGACGATCATCCGGCGGCGCTTCGACCAGACGCGCACGATTTCGTCCAGATCGCCCTTGATCCGGATCATCTCTTCCTTCCGGCCATGGCGCTCGGTGTCGAAGCCGAGCTGGCGGAGGTTGTATGCCAGAGCGTTGCGATAGACGGACCCGGCGGTGCGCATCCAGACATAAAGCGGCTGCGCATGGAGGGAGCGGAACTTGCCGTCCTCGGCCTGCGTGAAGTTGAAAATGACGGCGTGCGTGTGCAGTTGCGGGTCGTTTGCGCGGGAGGAGTGGTGCTGGAAGGTTGCGGCCATGAGCTTGGCCGGAATGACCTGGTGATCGGCGTTGGGGTCCGGGCGGTGCCGGGTCCAGGAACAGTGCTCCTTGACGATGAGATCGAGCGCGGAGCGGACGGCGTCCTCGTGCGCCTTGGCGATCTCGGCGCGCAGTTCGGGCTTGGCCATGGCCCACACTGCCGAGACTGTTTTGTCCGCAGAAAACGTGAGGTCGAATGCAGCGGTCCGATTCTCCCTGCCGGCGTTCTGGGTGAGCTTCTGGCTGTGCCGCGGTCGGAAGTCGAGCGGCGGATTGCGGGGATGGAAACCGCTATGGAGCGTGTAGAAGGCGTCGGCCAGGACCCTGTCCCCATCCTTCAGGTCGAACATGCCGTGCGGGTTGTACCAGACGCCGTCGGGCTCTTCGCCTGCGAGGTAATACTCCTGGGCGGGCCGATGGGAGGCCTGAGAGTGGATATAGTAGTCGGCGCTTTCTCTGGCGCTGGATACCTTTCCGAGGGTAGCGACCATGACCGGAAGCGCTGCTCAGGTAGCCAGCGCGTAGAGGCGGGTGTGATGCAGCCGCGCTCGATAATCGGGCGTATTGTTGTGGCGTTCGAGCTGCACGATGCGGGGGTCGGCTGCGATCTTGTCTGCGAGGGCTAGTGCGTCCTCGGGAGGTCTCAGACCTGCCGTCGCATTGGCGGCTTCGGCGACAAAGCGGGGGTAGCGCCAGGGGAATTTTGCGCCCTCCAGACGGCCGGGAACGTCGTCGATGAGGCGCTCCATATCGGTGATACGGGGGTCGCCCGGCTCCGGCGGAGTGAAGGGCGGAAGGGCGGCAATGAAGCTGTCCGGGTCGCCAATATATTCTAGGGCCTCGAAGTCCCAGCGTAGGTTCTGGAGCTTGCTGCTCTTGCGAAGCCGATGCTGTTTGGGAAGAGCCGCATCGCGGTTCTGGATTGACTGCCGCCGCCTCGACCAGAGGCGGATCAGCGGTGCGGGAAAGCCCCGGATGCGCCAGAATTCGTTGTGGGATCGGTGATATTCGATGTCGAGGCGCAGGTTCCTTGTGACATTCCAGGCAAGTGCGTTTCGATAGATCGCGCCGATGGTTTTCTGCCAGAAGAGCAGCGGCCGAGGATGCAGGGCCCTGTATTTCCCGTCATCTGCGCGTGAAATATTGTAGACGAGTACATGGGTTCGAAGATGTGGGTCGCCTGTTCGGGACGTTCCTCGCTGGAACGCAGCGCCCATGATCCGCGCCGGAATCACTTCCAGATCGGCCCTGGGATCGGGGCGGTGGCGCGTCCAGGAACAATACGGATGGACGACGAGAGAAAGTGCAGTGTGCACAGCGTCGGCGTGGGCCTGAGACAGTCTTTTCTGAAACGGTTCTGCTGCAACCGCCCATAGCGCGCTGACGGTCTTGTCGGGCGATATGCAGACATCGAAGCCAGGGGAGCGGTTGGAGCGCCCGGCGCTCAGCGTGAGCTTTTTCCCGGTGTCTGGGTCGCGCTGGAGAGTGGGGTTTCGAGGGGCGATTCCCTGAAAGAGAGCGCGGAACTCGAAGGGCGTGACCGGGGATCCATCTTTTAGTCCAAAGAGGTCGTCGGGATTCCACCAGACGCCGTCGGGGTCGTCTCCAGGCTGATTCGTGAAGTGCGTTTGCGGGCGATGGCTTGCCTGCTGAGAAAGGTAGTACTCAGCCGTTTCAGGACTGTTGAGAAGGCGCGAGATGAAGGCGACCATCAGTTGTGCTTGATTCGGAGAGAGGGTGGGTGGTTGATGTCGCCGTCGATCTTTTCGGCCTCGACGATGGCGCGGAACTGCCTTATCGCGAGGGTGGCGGCGTAGCTGTCGGAGATGCCCATTTCGCGAGCGAGGCGCCGGAGTGCGGCTCGCTCCTCGCTGTCGAGGTAGACCTTGAGGGTGTGCGCGCGGTGCTGGCGTGCCTGGCCTGAGTAGTTCTGGCGCTTGCGGCCTGCTTGGTGCATGATGGCTGAAATTCCCGGTTGGAGGTAGCGAATGGGACCATCGAAAAGGCAGTATCTTCTTGGAATAAAACCCCGCGGGGCAACGGTGTGGTAAGGCTTTAACTCTCAATATTCTAGTTACCTCAAGACTTCAAGCAGATTTTGGGATGATCGGGATATCGGTGGGAAACTCCAATGAAGGCACCGTGGAAGGGATATCGATGGTGTGGTAGGGGTTGACGGAAGGATTGGAAAACGGTGAGGAAAGGACTTCAAATCCTGTCATATGAGATGACGCAGGATGCGGGTGAAGGCAGGAAGGGAGAGGATAGGATGGCGGAAGAAGGCGGGCAGAAAAGACAGAGGCGGGCTCCGAAGCGGTACAAGGAATCGGACATCGATTTTGAAGCGATCAGGGAGGATAACGGGAGCCTTCGGCCGAACCTGATGACGGTGGATGATGTGCTGGAGCGGCTGTCGGAAGACCTGGTTCGGCAGCACGAGCGGGGGGTGACGGCCTCGCAGCTGGCGGAGAGTCTGGAGCGTCGGGGGCTGGACGTGAGCGAGGAAAATGTCTGGGAGCTGCTGCGTCGGGCGCGTGCGGAAGCGGCGGAATAGGGGCGCCGAAACAGGGCAAAAAGCATGGCCGGCGCTGGGGTGGCGCCGGCCTTTGATTTGGCGGTGATGAGCTCAGAACGGGACGCTGTTGTTCAGGTCGGGGTGCGGTGGGAAATTGTCGTTGGCGGGTCGGGATGCGCGCGGTGGGAGGCCGTATCCGGCGGGTTTGTCGACGTAGGGAACGGAAGCCGGGTCGATGCCGAAGGCCTCGCAGTTCATCTCGAACTGCGCGCGCCGGTCGGCAGCGGTGAGGCCGTCGGCGTCGGTGGCGGCCACGTTTCGGCTGCCGCAGTCCGGGCACCAGAGGGCGCCGGTTTCGAGGCCGCGGTCGCCGCAGTCATCGCATTTCCAACCCATGTTCTGTCTCCTCGCCAGGGTTCATTTGTCCGGTGACAAGCTCTGCTGAAACTCCAGCGGCCGACAAAAAGGAACGGGCCGCCGCAGGGAAGCGACGACCCGGAAAGGCGGTGGCGATGTGCAGTCAGAACGGAAAGATATCGGGGAAGCGCGAGGGATCGGTGTCGGGCGTGTAGAGGACGAAGGGTTTCCCGAGGAAGTCCCAGACCTGCCACCAGGGGCCGGTTTCGTGGACCTCGTAGCCGGTAGTGGTCACCGACAGGCGATGGTCGCCGTGGGCGTAGATGTCGAGGATGTGGGAGAGGTCATCGACGGTGTCGGGGTCCCGTGAATAGCGCACGTCGGCGTCGTCATAGATTTCGTTGAGCGCAAGGCGGAGGTCGTGGATGCAGTCCTCGAGGTAGGCGTAGCGGCGGAAGGCGAGACAGGAATTCTCGTCGTGGGCGTCGCGGCAGATGAGGGTGAAGGGAAGATGGGGAGCCTCAAGCGAGCGGTCGGAGGGGGGATGATGGCGCGCGAAGGGGGAGCGGTTCGGGAGGTGGGCGAGCAACATCTGGCGTCTCCTGCAAGGGTTCATTTGCGCGCGAAAAAGCTGGCCTTAAACTCAAGCGGCCGGCGAAAAGAGACGGGCCGCCGCCGAAGCGACGACCCGCCAGTGGGGAGGACACGGGAGGGAGGAGTAAGCCCTACCAGGGGATTTCGTCGTCGAGGTCCGGGCCGAGGCCACTGAGGTCGTTGGCGGGGGCCGGAGCGGCGGCCGGGGCGTTGCGTGCCTGGGTCGGGCCGTTGTCGGGCTTGTCGAGGAACTGGATGCTGCCGCCTGGGGACATGGGGCCGCCCGGGGCGATCAGGACCTCGGTGGTGTAGCGGTCATTGCCGTTCGCGTCCTGCCACTTGGTGGTCCGCAGCTTGCCGGTGACCTGCACCTTGCGGCCCTTCGTGGCGTGCTTTTCCAGCATGTCGACGACGCCGTCCTGGAAGGTGACGACGCGGTGCCATTCGGCCTTGTCGACCTTCTGGCCGGACTGCTTGTCGATGTAGGACTCGTCGGTGGCGAGGTTCAGGTTGGCGACCTTGCCGCCGGAGCGGGTGTTGCGGATTTCGACGTCCCTGCCGAGGTGACCGACGAGGATGACGAGGTTCATACCGTAAGCCATGTCTGGCTCCTTGAAGTTCAGGTTTTCGAAAAGGGTTGCGATCCGCAGAACCGGACCGTTTGGCCCGATCCCGTATCCGGATCGCCCGAGCGAAGCTCTACTCAATCTCCGGTCCGGTGACCGAGGAGAGCTGGTTGCAGGGAGAGGGAAGAAAGTTGACGAGCACCGGCCGGGAGACGTTGCCGGTGGCGTTTCCGAAGATGCCTGGGAGGATGAAGGTCGCGAGAAACATGGCTGCGACGAAGGCCGCGAGCACGACCGGGAGGCGCCAGGAGCGACGGTGCCGGGCAGGCAGGCGGATGTATGGAGGAAGCGTCGCGGGGACGCGGGGCGGCTGGGCGAAGCGGCTGGAGGATCCGTCGCAGGTGGGGTGCATGTCGATGGTGGGGCCGCGCGTACCGAAGCTTGGGTCGGTCATCGGCGGGGGGCTTCCAGCGGTTGTCTCGAGCTCGACCGCGTAGTCCGAAAGCGCCCGCGCAAGCTTACGCAGCTCCGGGGCGATAGCGGGCGCGGTCTCGATCAGCGCCAGGCACCAGTTGCTTTCCCGGTGAAGGCGGGTGTGAAGCGGGATGGTGATATGCATCGGGGGTCTCCTCGGAGTTGTTCGCGAGGAGGACGGCTTGGCTCATTCTCCGATTGCGGCAGGGAGGGCAAAAGGGATGGGCCGCCACCGAAGTGACGGCCCGGGTCGCGGAGTAACGCTGGCAGAAGGAAGGTCAGGCGGCCACGTCGTCGGCGACTGAGACTGGCGCGGCGGCCTATTGGCGTTCGGCGGAGGCAGCGTTGGCGATCATCTCGTCGAGCTCGCGCAAGCGGCCGTCAACGGCCAGTTCGAGCGCGCCGCGGACGAAGTCCGGCGTGCAAAGCGGCAGGACGGCGGAAGCCGTCAGCTGCGCCGGTCCGTCCGGAGCCTTGAGGTCGAGGATCTCGATTTCGAGGCCGTCCGGGCCCAAGTCCAGGCGCCACATTTCCGGCACGCCGATCTCACGGTAGAAGTGCGGCTTGCCGCGGTCTCCATGGCTGCGTTCGACCTCGACCACGAGGTCTGGCGGATGGGCCGCTTCGAACGCCGCCAGGGCCTCCGCGCTGTCTCGCCGGGCCCGGGCGCGCCCCTCGGCTGTCTCGCCGAGATAATAGCAGGCGTCAGGCTCTGCCCCGGTTTTCTCTGGATCGTTCGGGCGGCGCCAGCGAGTCGAGCCCAGCGTGACGACCCTGATGCCGGAGACCAGACTCAGGTCCTGCACGATACGGTCGATCCCGTTTGCATAGCTCTCATGATCCGATGACGGCGACATGAGAGCGATGAGCCCGCTGACGGGATCGATGAACACGCGCCGGGCCAACCGGTTCCAGTCGAACTCGGCCAGGCGCGGGATGTCTTCCGGCAGGAAGCGGTATGTCCGGCAGACCGACCCCATGCTGCCGACGGACCGTTCGAGAGTCTGTTCCATCGCGTGCTCCCTTTCCGTTTGATAGCCAAGCCTAGCACATGGGCGCCGGGGCATTTGCACCAGCGGAACCGCCCGATGGGTGCTCGGCTCATTCTCCGGTCGCCGGAGGAGACGAGCAGGGAGTGCAAAAAGGATGGGCCGCCACCGGAGTGACGGCCCAGGTCGGAGAGGGAGACAGGGAGGAGGGGTGGTCGTCAGGCAGCCATGTGGCCGGCGACGGATGCCGGGGCGCCCGGGTCGTTGGCGGGCATTGCGGTGGCGCCGGCGGTCGAAGCGTTGTCCGGCTTGTCGAGGAACTGGATGCTGCCGCCCGGAGACATGGGGCTGCCGGGGGCGATCAGGACCTCGGTGGTGTAGCGGTCGTTGCCGTTCTGGTCCTGCCACTTGTTGGTCTGCAGCTTGCCGGTGACCTGCACCTTGCGGCCCTTCGTGGCGTGTTTGGCCAGCATGTCGATGACGCCTTCCTGGAAGGTGACGATGCGGTGCCATTCGGCCTTGTCGACCTTCTGGCCGGACTGCTTGTCGATGTAGGACTCGTCGGTGGCGAGGTTCAGGTTGGCGACCTTGCCGCCGGAGCGGGTGTTGCGGATTTCGACGTCCCTGCCGAGGTGACCGACGAGGATGACGAGGTTCATACCGTAAGCCATGTCTGGCTCCTTGAAGTTCAGGTTTTCGAAAAGGGTTGCGAGCCGCAGGACCGGCCCGTTTGGCCCGATCCCGTATGCGGATCGATCGAGCGAAGCTCTACTTGATCTTCCAGACGGGACCGCACGCATCGGAGGAGGCGCGGAAGGGAAGGATCTGGCGGATTTCGTGACCTGAGAGGCCGATCTCGGAGAGAACGTGGCGATCGTCGATCGGGGAGGGTTCGAGGTCGGGAGCCGGGTGGTCTTGGAAAGGAAGCTCGTCGGTGAAGAGTGTCATGGGAGTTGCCTCGCTGCTGGAGTTCGCCGGCCGGCGCGACAGGTGCTGTGTTCGCCACAGGCCGGAGTTCACCTGGTCAGAGCTTGCCTGACCCTTCATTGGCGGGAGCAAGACCGTGCGAGCTGCGGAGGCGCAGGGTAGTCGGCAGGCAGGGCCGTCGAGGACCCTTGAGGGCCGTGGTAGACGGTTAGCGGCGGCGATAGACAGAACGACGGTGACTGACCTCGATCACGAGCAATAACAGCCGGTCGTCGCGGATCTCGCACAGGATGCGGTAGTCGCCGACGCGGTAACGCCAGTAGCTGCCGAGCTCGGAACCGCGAAGCGGGGCACCGAGTTGACGCGGATTGTCGATTTGCGAGAGGCGGTTGCGGAGGAAGGTGCGGATCCGTGCAGCGTCCGGTGGGTCGAGTTTCCTGATTTGCCTGGCTGCACGCTCGGCGATTTCAATCTTCCAGGCCAAGATAGTCGTCCAGCTCGTCGAGCGAGAGGGTGTGGCCACCGGACTCGCGGTGCTCGTTGGCGGCTGTCTCGACGGCATTCAGGTCGTCGAGGTCCTCGAGATAGCGGTCGATGGCTTCGCGGATGTGGAAGGTTGCGGTCCGGCCGGAGCCGGAGGCAAGCGCGCGCAGGCGGTCATAGGTAGCGTTGGGAAGGCGGACGGCGGTCTGTTTCATCTTTTCATGCCGGGCTCGGTTGCAAGGACGTGGCAAACGGGAAACCATATCGACCGGCTGGCTGTCGAGAAGGCGCCTCTTCGCGGCTAGGTGGGCAACCGGTCGAACATAGCGATGATCAGGCCGCCCAGAAGCGCCGCCAGCATGGCATTGCCGGTGAAGACGATACCGGTAACGCGCCAGGTGAGCCGAGTTTCCAGGGCGGCCAAGTCTGCCTTTAGCGCGGACAGGCCCGTTTCCAGGTTTGTCTTGGTTGCAAGCGTGTCGCCGCCCGCGAGCGCCGCTTCACGGGCGGCATTGGCGGCTTCGAGGTTTGCGGCGGTCACCGCTTCCGCTGCATCGCGGGACAGTCCCGCGTCTTCCAGCCGGCGGACGGCGGCGATGGTGTCGAAGGTTGCCATTCCCGGTGTCTCCGTAAGGGGAATATAGCGAAGTCCTGCCAGGGCTGCGAGCGGTGCTGTGCAGTCAGCGGCTAGGGACACACCGAAACGGGCTTCGCTCCGCTTCGGGCGAGGAGAGGAAAAAGGCCGGCACTCGGTGAGCGCCGGCCCGTGTCGCGGGAAGTGGGTGAGGCTCAGCCGGTGAGGTCCTCGTCGTTGATGAGCCCGGGAGGGGGCGCCTCGTTCGCTGGCGGCGCAGTCTCGGCCGGTGCTTCGGACGGGTCGGCGCGCTGGACGAACTCGAAGTTGCCGCGGTTGGTGACCACGATTTCGGTGGTGTAGCGATCGTTGCCGTCGCGGTCCTTCCATTTGCGCGTGCGCAGGGCGCCGGCGGCGAAGACCTTGCGGCCCTTGGCGCCGAGCTGCTCGATGTCGTCGATGAGGTTTGGCTGATTGACGACGACGTTGTGCCATTCGGTGCGCTCGACGTTTTCGTTCGAGGTACGGTCGCGGAAGCGCTCGGTGGTGGCCACCGACATGGTGGCGATGCGGGCGCCGTCTTGGAAATGACGAATTTCCGGGTCGCGCCCGAGGAACCCGAGGACCTCGGCGCGATTCATTTGGAATGCCATCAGGATGCTCCTTCGATGACAGGTTGGCGGGCCGCGGGGGGATTCTGACGCGACCGGAGTCGGCGATCAATGCCGTTGTCGGGCCGGCGGCTCGCGGCCGGACGGGTTAGGCCGGCGTGGGGACGGGCCGCATCGAGTAGCTGCACTCGATGTCGCAGTAGGTGCAGATCGCGGTGGGCTCGTAGGTGCTGTGGAGGTCCCAGCGCTGGTTCTCGATGTCCCATGCGGCCCAGGCGTCCACGAGGACGCCGGTGCCGAGGCAGAGGTTGCAGACGGGTTGTAGAGGTGGCGACGGTTCCAGGGCGTCGCGGGCATAGGCCGCCAGGTCCTTGATGCTGTCGGCAATGGGCCGGGTCAGGGTGTCGTTGATGGCGGTTTCATGGAGGCGGGTGAGGCCGAGCATGATGCCGGTGAGCGGCGGACGGAGATCCTGGGGGGCGCCGTCCGGACGGTCGAGCATGGCGCAGCCGGGGCACCCGTCCACGGGGCATTCGCCGGCGGGCATGACATGGCCGGGCGGGACGCGGTCCCAGACGTCGCGGAGCTCCCTGGCGAGTTCGGCAGGTCCGTGCCAGCCGCATGTGTTGCAGGTGGCGGTTTGGGGCTGGGGCATGGTGATGGTCCTCGGGTCGAGGTTGGCGGGTAGCGATTGCTGGCGCGTGGGTCGGGCGGGTCAGTGAACGAGGTCGGCGAGGCCGAGGCGGTCGAAGGCGCTTCGGAGGACGTCGTTGGCGGCGGCGTCGATCTTGGTCGGCCCGTAGCCGGCTTCGTCGTTCCACCCGGCGAGCTCGCGGATCTGGGCTGCGAATTCCTCGTCGGTGTCGCAGACCGTGGTGGTGACGTCGCCTTCGCAGAAGCTGACGATGGTGCGGCTCGCGGGCGAGCACCAGTTTCCGTAGTAGGGGGCGTCCTGGCGCGTGTCGATCTGGGCGAAGCCGTTGCCGTAGGAGCACTGGCCGGTGTCGAAGGCGTAGCGGTCGGCGAGCGGCCGGAAGTCACGGGTGATCTTCATCGAAGGGTCCTCCGGGGGAAAGGGTTGCCCGGCGGTGCCGGAGTTCTGCGGGATGGTCAGGTTCGCCGGACGCGCAGGTAGCAGCAGGCGAACATTCGCGAATGCGGCGGCTTGCGGTGGACGGCGACGCGGTGGCCGTGCTCGTCCATGTCCTGAACGGGAAAGGTGAAGTTGCGGTCAGCGAGGGTGGCGACGAGCGAAAGGGCGCGGGCTTTGTAGTGGCTCGGGAAGTGGGTTGCGCTTTCGGGGCGGGTGGTGGTGTCGATCACGATGCGCGGCCGGTCGGGGTCGGGGTCGAGCATCGCGGAGGCATTGCACTCGGGGCATTCGCCGGCGGGCATGATGTCGCCCGGCTGTACGCGTTCCCAGGCGTTGCGGAGCGGAGCGCATTGATCGGCGGGTCCTTGCCAGCCGCAGTACTGGCATGTCGCGGTGGGGATCATGGCGAGGTCCGGGTCTTGGGGGATTGAGGGGTGGAGCTCAGGCGTATTTGCCGCTGTCGAACCAGCGGCCGCTGCCAGGGTCGCGCCAGACGCGCAGGACGATGACGACACCCTCGACGATGACGAAGACGCCGTTCTCGTCGGGCTTGGCGATCTGCTTGCGCAGCCAGGTGATGGCTTGGTCGTAGGAGTCGAATTCGTGGCGTTCGGGGACGGGACGCAGGCAGCCGCCGTCGTCCACTTCGCGGTCTACGAAGTATTTCATGGCGTCTCCGTTTCGGATGCCGGTTGGTTGGAAGCGGGTCAGGACGGCGCGAGGCCGCGGCGGATGCCCTCGGGACCGAACGCGACCAGGTCGTCGTTGAAGTCCTCGAGGACGGGGGGAAGGATGCGGAAGGCGTTGCCGGCTGCCATGCAGCGCTCGGCCAGGCGCATGGCGGCGGCGATCCCGTCCGGGCCGCGGTCCCGCGCTATGGCGATGCGGCGTTCGGGCGGCGGGTCGAAGGCGCCGAGCCCGGCTGCGGAGAGGGTGGCGGCGCCGGCGGAGCCGGGATAGGCGGTCAGGATCGAGAGGACGGTCTCGATGCCCTCCCCTGCCACGATGCAGGCGTCGGTTTTCGGTGCGGCGAAGCGGACAGTCGAGCCGATGATGCTGCCGAGGGCTTTCTTGGGCGCCGGGACGCGGGCCTTTGCGGGGCGCTCGGGATCCAGATAGGTGCGCAGGACGCCGGTGATGCGGCCGTGCGGATCGGTGGCGGCGGCAACGAGGGCGGGGAGAGTGCGCACGTCGTCGCGTTCGCGGTAATGGAGCGCCGGGTGGAAGCGCAGAGAGGCGTGGGAGCAGTTTCGGATGCCGCGCGCCAGCAGATAGGCTTCGGCATGGGTGCCCGGGATGGGCTTGCAGAGGTTCCAGAGGCGGAGCGCCGTGCTGCTGGGCCCGCGCTCGGCTGCGGATGCGGGGCCGGGTGCTGGCGGGGTCTGGGGGATGGCCAGGAAGGCGCGGGCTTGTGCGAGGGCGTCGCGGAAGTTGCTGCCGGGGGACCGGTGGCGGATGATGTCGAGCAGGTCGCCGTGGTCGCCGGTCGCCATGTCGTTCCACTTGCCCGGCTGGCCGGGGCCGCGGAGGCGGATGACGAGGGATTTGCCGGGCGAGCCGTGGACGTTGCCGACGATCCAGTAACGGCCTTCGCGGCGGCCGTTGGGGAGGAAGTGCCGGCAGACGGATTCGGCCTGTTCCGCGAGGGCGGCCGAGACGGCGGAAGCGTTTGCGGTGGTGGGCTGCATGGTGCGTGCTCCCTGGTGAAGGGTTCACGCGAAAACGGGCCTCCCGCAGCTGCAGGGGCCCGTTTCGAAGGTCAGGGAGTTGGAGATTCAGGGAGAGGCGCGGCGGACTGCGCGTTGGGTGGGGCGGCTCTGTCTGATGAGGGTGCGCAATGAGGTCATTGCTTCATCGTGACGCTTTGCCTGATCGTCCATTGCCTCTTGGTGCCGCTGGTCATGTTCCCTGGCGCGTTGTTTGCCGGACTGGGTCATGGACCATATGCCGTAAAAGATCGCGCCGATTTGGCCGATACCGACGAGGACCAGGCCGTAGGTGGCGTTGGCCAGGGTCTTGGTGGCGTCCATGAGGGCGACCGTGGCGATGGCAGTGGCCGCGGGGGGATCGGCGGCGGCAAGGGCGTAGAGTTCGGCCGGTGTCATTTCGAGCATCGATGTAGTCCCCTGAAGTGGCGGTTGCAAGTCAGCAGGACCGGCGCAGCGCCCATCCGTGCAGATTCGCAGGGACCCGCGCTCACCTCCCGGCTTCGAGGCTGCGGAGTGGTTGAAGGTCAGGGGTTTCGGGGAAGTCGGCGGATTGATCGTTCGGGACAGGAATCCCCGTGATCTCGGGCAGCGGAAGGCGAGACGGCGAGAGGGTGTGGCCGAGCTGGCGCTCGAGGCTGGCGTATCGCCTGTAGAGGGCTGGGCGGAGCTCGGCGGCGCGGCGGAGGTCCCGTCTGGATGCGAGGATGCAGAAACTGCAGGAGAGACGCGTCATGCCGGCGGCGTAGGCCCAGTGGGGTTGCTGGCCGGCGGTCCGGATGACGCGGAAGACGTCGGCCGTGGAAAGGTGGTGGATGGGCATCCAGTCGAACCACTGGCGCCCGGCCTTGCTGTTGCGGGCGTTGAAGGACCAAGGGGAGCGGCTGGCGCGGTCCGGGCTCTCGTCGGCGCGGTGGCCGAGGCAGTTGACGATGCGGCCGGCGAAATGGGGATTGGCCTTGAGGTATCGGCGGAGCTCGCGCTCGATCGGCGTGCGCTTGAAGTCGCTCGTACACCATCGGCGCTTCTTGTCCGGAAAGCGGCCGCGGTCCTCGATGCGGTCGAGCAGTGTTTTGCCGGACGCGGTGGGCGCCAGGACGAGAGGGACCCCGGAAGGCCGGGTAGCTTCGATATGGTCGACGGTCTTCGGCCACTCCACAGTGCCGAGGGGTGCATGGACCAGGAGGAGCTAGTCGGCGGGGAGGAGGCGGGACAGCAGGACGGTCATGGCCTGGCTGTCCTTGCCGCCCGAATGGTTGATGGCGAACAGGGCGCCCT
This sequence comes from Gemmatimonadota bacterium, assembly GCA_026706165.1. The sequence goes on along the minus strand of JAPOZF010000283.1, from coordinate 6,384 downwards.
GCTCTATCAGGCGCTGGCAGGCCGGGGGAACGCGCATGTCAGGGCGTGCGGTTCATGGCGATGGTGGCGAAGGAGCCGCCGCACCAGGCCATGGCGGCGTCGATATAGGGGTCGAGCCTGTCTGCAGGGAAGGCGTGCAGGACCTCGTCCCGGAAGCGGCGGAGGGGGAACGCGGCTTCGCAGTCCTCTTCGTACCAGCCGTCGGTGGAGCGCTGGTCGGGGGGCATTTGCGCGAGGCGCGCATCCGAGAGCCATATGCCGCCATGGGAGGGGGTATGGACGGATACGATGCCGTCCGCGAGGAGCTCGGCGGCGTCGATCGCGCCCCAGGGGGAGTCGTCTCCCTCCTGGGGCCGAAGCTGGTTGGTGCGCATGGTCGGGTTGTCCATGGTGGGAAAAGGCGGTTGGCGAGGTCCGCGCGGTGCGGTGAAGCGCCGGTGTCAGATGTCGAGCGGCCAGCGGGTGACGACGCGCTGCAGGAGCTCGGCGTCGGAGACGAAGACGCGGGCACGGAACTGGACGATCTCGATGGTGCAGCCGATATGCCGGAGAGCCGAAATATCGGTGTCGGCCGGCCCGGTGATTTCGATGCGGTTGGCGCCCATGACCCTGCGGCGGGAGAGGCGCCAGCCGTTCGTGAACTTGAAGGACGCGCCGCGCTGCATCAGGGCTTCGAACGCCTCGGAGCCGGTGATGGGCGGGCCGTCGTCGAGGCCGAAGGAGCGCCGGACGGTGCGGAGCTGATCCGGGTCGACAAGTCGGCCGATCAGGGACTCGCCGTCGTCGGTGGTGATCTTCCGGATGCGCATGGTCTTGGACTTGATCCGGTCCCAGACCGGGAGGAGCAGGCCCGTGGCGAGGTGAATCCGGTGTTCCTCGTGGGTCGGCAGGGAAGCGAGCTCGGCGTCCCAGAGCGGCCGCCACTCGAGTTCGTGCGCGGGTTTCCAGTTGGAAGCCGTGAAGTGCGCCTTGGCCATGTAGTTGATGCTTGCCGGGCGAACGAGGCGGACGCGGGTCTCGATGCGGCCGTCGTCGAGCACATTGGAGGGGGCGGGCAGCATGACGGCCGCGCGGCCCGACCTGGCGTTGATGCAAAGTACGGGATCGCCGTCGTCGCCCGGATAGTTCGAGGCGGCATCGAAGGCCTGGTCGGCGGTGATGTATTCGGCTTTGCGGTGCAGCAGGACTTCGGCGATGTCGGTGGTGGTGCCGGTCGCCATATGCTCGCAGAGGGTTTCCCGGTTGATGACCCGGGCGGAATCGGCATGGATGGTTTCGACGCCGAGTTCGTAGGTGCCGGCCTCGATCGCGGCCTGGATGTTGGCGTCGATCAGCTCCTCCAGCTTGGCGAAGAGCTGGTTCTGGTCGTCGATGCGAAGCGCGAGAAGGCGATTCAGGAATCTGGGCATCGGGGGAAGGTCGTCCATGAGGGAGCCCTCGTGGGCGATCTTGAGGCCGGTCATGTCCTGGAAGCGCTCGCTGCTCCAGCCGTCGATCTGGCCGTGGTGCAGGGCGATGTAGAAGCTCCTGAGAGCGGCGATGGCGTAGACGCTTTCGAGGTTGTCGCGCTCACGGAAGAGGGAGGCGTTGGCGGAGCCCATGGAGGTCTGGCTGTTGCGCTGGCCACGGGTGATGGCGCCGAGGCTGTCGAGCCTGCGGGCGATGGTGGAGATGAAGCGGCGCTGTCCTTTCACATCGGTCGTGACGGGCCGGAACAGGGGCGCCCAGGCCTGGTTGGTGCGGTTGCTCCTGCCGAGGCCCTGAATGGCCTTGTCGGCGCGCCATCCGGGCTCGATCAGGTAGTGGACGCGACGCTGGGTATTGGGGCAGGTCCGGTCGGCGTGGTAGCTGCGCCCGGTGCCGCCGGCCATGCTGAAGACGAGGATGCGCTTGTCGCCGGACATGAAGGCGGAGGTTTCGGCCAGGGCGGAGGAGGCGGGGCGCCTGCGGAGCGACAGGCGCTCGCCGTCGGAATCGATGATCTTGAGGACCCGGCGCGAGCGCCCGGTGACTTCGGCGACGGCGTCGTGGCCGAAGTGGTGCGAGATCTGGTCGAGGGCGGTCGGGACGGGCGGCAGGGCCGCGAGTTTCTCGATGAGATCCTGACGGCGCTCGAGGGCGTCCTGGGAGATGATGGGGGAGCCGTCGGCATGGTAGGCAAGGCGGCTCATCAGGATGCCTTCGTCGTTCGAGAAGCTCTCGTGGAGCTGCACCGGGAAGGAGTACTGGAGATATGTCAGGACGCCGTCCCTGGGCGTGAGGTCGATCGAGAGGTCGTTCCATTCGGACGCGGGTATCTCGGCGATGCGGCGTTCCATCAGGGCCTCGCCGGTGGACACGAGCTGGATGATGGCGGATCGGCCGGCGTCGAGATCGGTCTCGATGGCGCGGAGAACGCTCGGGCATTGCATGCCGGTGAGGAGGTGGCCGAAGAAGCGCTGCTTCATGCTTTCGAAGGCGGAGATCGCGGCGGCCTTGGCGTTCCTGTTGAGGGTATCGTCGCCCTGCATGATTCCGCTTTCGCGAAGCGCGGCCTGCAGGTTGTTGTGGATGATGTAGAAGGCGTCGGCGTAGGAGTCGTAGATGCGGCGCTGCTCCGGCGTGAGCGTATGTTCGAGGATGTCGACTTCGACGCCGGCATAGGAGAGGGCGCGGGCCTGGTAGAGGCCGAGGGCCTTGAGGTCGCGGGCGACGATCTCCATGGCGGCGACGCCACCGGCTTCCATGGCGGCCACGAACTCGGCGCGCTCGTTGAAGGGTGTCTCGCCGGCGCCCCAGAGGCCGAGGCGGACAGCGTAGGAGAGGCCGGGAATGGTGCTGGCGCCTGTTGCCGAGACATAGACGATGCGGGCGTTGGGTAGAGCGTTCTGGAGGCGGAGGCCCGCCCTGCCCTGCTGGGAAGGCTTCACGGTGCGGTCGTTGTTCTTCGAGCCGGCGGCATTGGCCATGGCGTGGGACTCGTCGAACACGATGACGCCGTCGAAGGCGTGGCGATCGGCCTCGTCGAGGCTGCCGGCGAGCCACTCGACGATCTGGTCGAGGCGGGAGGGCTTTCCCTGGCGTGCTGGGGAGCGCAGCGTCGCGTAGGTCGAGAAGAGGATCGATTCCTTCAGGGGGATGACGGCGTCCTGACGGAACTTCGAGATCGGGATGATGTCGGCCTGGCGGCCGCCGATCGCGGACCAGTCGCGGCGACCGTCTTCGAGCAGCTTGTCGGATTCGGAGAGCCACAATGCGCGGGTGCGGCCCTGAAGCCAGTTGTCGAGGATGATGGCGGCGACCTCGCGGCCCTTGCCGACGCCGGTGCCGTCTCCGCACATCCAGCCGCGGCGGAGCTGGACAGGGTCGGAGAAGGTCTCGCCGTCGGAGTTGGGGAGCTCGGGATATTTGCCGTTGCAGGCGCCGGGGGCGTCGATGGGCGCCCATCGGATGACGGTTTCCCAGCCGGAGCCGACGCGGAAGAACGTGGGAAGGTGTCGGGAGTGGGCTTCGCCGGCCAGGACGACGCTCTCGAGCTGGGCGTCGGAAAGCAGGCCGTCGGTGACGATGCGGGTTGGCAGGAGAGGCCGGTAGGAGGCGGGGGGATGCTGCACCGCCGCCATTGCGGAGGATTGGACGAGCGGGCTCGGGTGCGGCATGGCGCCGGGTATGCGGATCGTGCCGGGGCGCCACGGTTCGTACGGACCGGCGGCGGCATCGGGGTCCGCAGGAGGCTCGTCGCTGTTGGCTGGGGTGTGTTCGACGGTAAGGGGAGCGATGGGACCCCAGCGCGATGCCGGTTCGTTGTCGTTGTCGGAATCGCCTGCGGTGGCAGTCGAAGTGGGCGGCGGCGGGAGGGAATGGCCGAAGAGGTCGGTGGCGAGGATGGGACGGGGGCTCGCGGCGAGGATGGGGAGGCGGGGCGGGAGCACGGCCATGCAGGCGTCATGGAGCTCCGAAGCGGAACGGGCGCGCGCGTCGGGGTCGATATCCAGGGAGGGCTTGTCGCTGCGTTCGAGAACGGTGAGCCGGGTGTCGAAGCTCGTGCCGCGGCGGGCGTAGACGCGGCCGTCGATGACGCTGGTGAAGAGGATGCGGGCGGGGGGATTGGCGTCGTCGAATGCCTTGCGCCAGGCGCGGTCTCCGGGGGTGCAGTAGGCGGAGGTGATCGCTGAGAGGCGGCCTCCCGCGGGGAGCATCGAGAAGGCGGACCGGACATGGCGCAGGTCGGCGTGGTGGTTGGTCGTCGAGACGCCGGGGGTGGCCGAGAAGGGGGGGTTCATGACGATGACGGTTGGCTGGAGCCCGGGCAGCCGGTCGGCAATGGTCTCGGCATTGACGGTGCTGACCGGGAAGCCGGGAAAGAGCTGGCGCAGAAGCGCGGCCCGGGTGGCGCCGATCTCGTTGAGGTGAAGCTGGGCCGGAGCGCCGTCGCCCAAGTCGAGCTGCGCCATGACCGCGAGCATTCCGGTGCCGGCGGAGGGCTCCAGGACGATATCGCCGGGCTGGATGGCGGCGGCTTGGACGGCCGCCCAGGCGAGCGGGAGAGGAGTGGAGAACTGCTGCAGGCGGACCTGGTCCTCGGAGCGGCGCGAATGCGAGGGCTCGAGGGTGGCAAGTGCTTCCAGCATGGAGAGCATCTTGGCAGGTCCCTCCGAGGCGGCGCGCCGCAGCAGCCCCCGGGCGAAGCGCTGCAGGAACAGGATGACCGCGGTTTCGGCGGCCTCATAGGCATCCTTCCAGAGCCAGGCGCCGTCGCTGTCGGAGGCGCCGAAGGCGTCCGTCATGGCCATGCGCAGGGTCGGCGCGTCGAGGGCCCGGGCGGTGGCGAGGCTCGGGACGAGACGCTGGGCCGCGGCAAGGATCGCGGCGGCGCGGTCAGGCCGAAGGGCGGCGGTCTCGTTGGTCTGGGAAAGCGGATGGGAGGTGCGCGCGGTGGCGGCGGTCGCCGGATGGGCGTCGTTCATGGAGTATGTCCCGAAGGTGCGGAGGGCAACGACGCCGGGGCCGCGAGGGCCGCTCGGCGATCGTCGAAGGGCCCGGAAAGGCGCTCGGCTCTACCTTCGGATGGGAAGTTGGGGGGTGGGAGCCGGCCGGCGGATATCACGCAGCGATCGGCAGGGAAGATACCAGCGGTGTTGGCTGGCTTCAGCGCCTGGAGACGAATTCGTCCGTGCTGAGTCCGACCTGGCGGGCGATTTGGTGAAGGAGAAACGGGGGCAGGTCGCCGGAGCCGTGAACGGGAACGGTCGTGGCCCGGCCGTCCGGGTGGCGGAACCGCTTATGGGAGCCGCGCTGGCGCACCTCTCGGAAGCCGAGCGCGGTGAGGATCGCGATGACCTCGCGAGGCCTCAGCGTCGGGATGCTGGCCATGGCGGTCAGACGTGGACCGTGTGGGTGCCGACGTACTCGGTTTGCGGTTCGCTGCCTTCGTCCTCGAGGACGAGCGCGACGACCTCGATCAGATTGTCATGGAGCTGGTCGAGAGTGTCGGCGTGGGTATGCGCGCCGGGGAGCGCGGGAACATGGCCGACATATTGCCCGGTGACGGAGCAGCGTTCGATGATGGCGGTGAAAGTGCGCATGCGGCGCGGTCCTTTCGGTGCAGATTGGAATGTAGAGGTCCCCCGATTTTGCGCAAGAGCGTGGACTGCGGCCTTTCCGGAAGTGAGATGGATTTGGGGCGGAGGAAGGTGGGGGAGAGGTGATCGGGGCTGCAGGGTCAATCGGGTGCATGGAAGGCGCGGTATCGGCGGGGACAGGTAGTGGCTCGCGGTCGGGCTCTCGTGTCAGATGCTGGTCGGGTCGATGCGTTCGCGGCGCAGCAGCTCGGCGTCTTCGGTGCGGCGCTGTTCGACGGTGCTGTGCTGCTGGGCCGCGCTGTCATGGTCGCGGCTTCCTTCGAGGAGCGCGGCTGCGTCTTCGATGCAGTCCTTTGCGTCCTGGATACGGCCTGCTTCGATGTAGTCGGCTCCGGTTCGCAGGAGCGAGGCTGCGGTGCGTTCTTCGCGGGGCAGTGGCATAGTGACTTCTCCTGACTGGGGGTGGGTGCGGCAGTCAATCCAGGCGCGCTTGGTGTAGAGCTCAGGCGAGCCTGGGCCTTTCGGCGGTCGTCGAAGGGGCCGGAAAGGCGCTCGGCTCTACCTTCGGACAGGGAGGTGGCGCGGCCGGAGCCGGCCGGCGGAGGTCACGCCGCGAGCGGCAGGGAAGACCGGAGGACGTTGGCCGCCACGAGGGCGCGGGCCATTTGCGGGCATACCGAGTTCCCGCACATGCGGATGGGGATAACGCAGTCACCGGTTACGAGCCAGGACACGGCAGTCGAGGCGTCGATGACGATTGCGATCAGGCGCGTCCCTCTTCTTTGGCAGCGCGGATATCATTCGCGGAAACGAGCTGGCCTCC
>JAPOZF010000068.1 GCA_026706165.1 Gemmatimonadota bacterium | reverse complement strand
CTCCGCTTTAAAATCGAAGTGGATGCGCGGACCCGGGTGCCGGGCAACGCTCGAGTCTACATCCAGTCGGGCCAGGAGGACTGGGAGCTGGTCAGCGAATTGAACTATCTGGACTACGGTGCGCCGCTGGCGGATGAAGTTTTCACAGCTGCCGTCGATACCCTCCAACCGTTTCCCTTTTCAACGTACGAAGGACATCCGTTCGACGATGTGCCGCTGGATCCGTTTGTGCCCTGGAACAGGATGTTCTACATGCCCCTGGACGGGATGGACATCGCCGTCTATACCCCTCCGACTGACGGCAGCATGCCCCGCGAAGGCATGTCTCAAAAGAACGAAGGCTGGATCATTCGCTACGAATTCCTCAACAAACCGCTGACCGAAATCGTCCGGAGTCTCGGGAACAGACCGGTGGAGACCCCGGACTCAGTGCTGGCGGAACGGCGTTACTCCGTGCGGGTTACCCACCACCAGAACACAGGCTCCATTGAACGCGTCAAGCGTTTGGGACGCCGCTTTGGATTTTCCGCTCAAGTGGTAGAGCGGGAAGGGACCAGGACGCGGTGGGTCTTTACCCAGGACGGCTCCCGGTTTCCAACCAATCCGCAGAGAGGGGGGTCTCGGACGAATGGAAAAAACTACCACGCTTCGGGGGCGCACTTCCATTCAGCGATCGGGGAAATGCTGAAAAACGCCGCGCTCAACGACCTCGTCGAAGGGTACGACCGGGACCTCGACGAAATCGAGATGCAATGGGACGGCCCCGCGGCCGAGAACCCCTTTGAACGCCAGGTGGACATCGACGTCGATTTCTCCGGCGGCTGGGACGTGGCCCTCGCGTACCTGGGCAAGCAGTTCGGGGTGAAGATGGAGGGCGTTCCCGAGCCCGTCACCTACGAGGTATTTGTACTGCGTCGGCACGGCGAACCCGCAGAGTAAGTGCGCATTTCCAGGTTGCCCTTGCCGTCGCTATCGGGCTTTATACAAACTTCGTTTCTTAAGAACGATCTTGATGGGAGGACGGTTTGGAAGATCGAGCGGACATCACCCTGACGGACAAACGAACCGGCACCATCGCGCCAGAGCTGTTCGGATGCCTGATCGAGAACTACGGAACCCTCCTCGACGGCATCTGGGTGGGTGACGACCCGTCGATTCCCAATGAGGAAGGACTGCGGCTCGACACCATCGCCGCCCTGCGCGAGCTCGGGACCGGGGTTATCCGATTCCCGGGCGGCACCCCTGCCGACTACTACCGCTGGCGCGACGGCACAGGCCCGGACAGGAAACGGACCTGGAACTTCTTCTTCGGCGGCGAGGAGACCAACGAGTTCGGCACCCACGAGTTCGTCCGGCTGTGCAGGAAGGTGGGGGCCGCACCCTCCATAAAGCTCAACCCGATCAGCGGCACGCTGCACGAAGCGCTCGAGTGGATGCAGTACTGCAACCACGACGGGGACACATACCTCACCGCGGAACGGCGCGCCAACGGCGAGGCGGAGCCGCTGGGAGTGCGCTCGTGGGTCATCGGCAACGAGACCGCCGACACCTGGTCGCCCGAAGGGTACGCCGAGCTGGTGTTCCGGTGGACGTTCTTCATGCGCCAGGTCGACCCGGCCTCCCGCATCGTCGCCGAGGGCTGGAACGCCGACTGGAACGAGCGTTTCCTCAAGAAGTTCTCGACCCTTTCGAAAGCCGGGGGCGTCATCAGCAACGACATCGCCTCCGCGTCGGAGCAGGGAATGGATATCGAACCGGGCGGCAAGCTGCACATGCTGGGGCTCAAATACCCGAGGGAGCAGGACCTGCGCGATACGATCGCCATGATCGACGAGCACTTCGACGGCGGCCTCGAGCTGTGTGTCGAGGAATGGGAGGGACAGACTCGGTTCACCTGCGGGTGGCCGCAGGAGTGGCTCGATACCATGTCGGTTTTCGAGATCGTCCTGCACCAGGGCCGCGCCGGTCTGAAATACGAAAACGAGGCCCGTCTGGACGGAGGGCTCAAGGTCGCCGAACGCATGCACTGGTGGATGCGGCACGCCGACCGCGTGAAGATGGCGACCTACCTGTACCCGACGAACACCTGGGCGCCCCTGCTCAAAACCAGCGGCGGGGATCTCCTGCGCACCCCTCAATACCACGCCATGTCGATGTTGTCCGCGCACAGGGAGGCTGAGAGTATCGGCGTGGAGACCTCCGGCGGCCGCATCGATGCGGCGGCCTCGACAGGCAACGGCAAGCTGACGGTATCCCTGCTCAACCAGGAGGAGCGTCCGGTGCGGACGACGGTGCGGGCGGGAGCGGTCGGGCACCCGCGGGCCGCTGCGGCGGCCGTGCTGACGGGGGATCCCGGAGACGAGAATTCATTCGAGGCCCGGGACCGCGTGTTCCCGCGCGACGCGGAGGTCTCGATGGAAGAGGGTACTCTCACCGTCTCCTGCGAGCCGCATTCCCTGACGGTGATCCAGTGTGAG
>JAPOZF010000072.1 GCA_026706165.1 Gemmatimonadota bacterium | reverse complement strand
GTCCTACGAGGTCCGCGTCGAGGACGGGCAGGTGCAGGTCCTCGCCTAGATCTCCCGCCATGCTGCACCCGCCCGCGTAAGCGCCGACCGGATCACCTCCATAGCAGCGGATCGACCCGCCCCTCCGCGAGGTACAGCTCTACCGCCCGCAGCGACTTCGCGATAACCGCGGCAATGTCCGGTGGGTAGCGGGCGAACGCCTCCGCGGTGATCCGCGCGCGCCCCGGTTCGCCGGCGCCGTCGGCGTAACGCACCGCCGCCTCGACGCTTTCGGTTTCCCCTTCGAGCAGCCGCAGCAGCGGTTTCAGAGGCACGTGCAGGAAGCCGTCGCTCTCCTCGCTGAAAGACACCTCTTCCAGCCCGATTTCCCGGATCACCAGGTAGGAATGCTGAATCACTCGGGGGCAGTTCCGCTCCTGCCCTTCGAGCCGGGCGCTGCCGAGATAGTGGAGGTCCCCCTCCCCGAGAAGGATGCCGGCCTCCTCCTCGAACTCGCGCACCCCCGCCTGCCGGTGCGACTCGGAGGCCATGACGTGGCCGCCCGCCGGGGCGTCGAGACTGCGGACGAAGGGGTCGCCGCGGCGCCCCCGTTGCTGCAGCAGCAGAACCGGCTCGTTTTCGCGCAGCCAGGCGCACCAGACGAAAACCAGCCAGTGCCAGTCCCCGTCCCTGTGCACCTCGTCGCGGGTCTTGGAACCGAGCCGGCGTCCGGCGCCGTCGAAGAAGGCCAGGACTTCCGCGCTCACGCCGATATGACGGCGATGAACTGGAACAGGAAGGCGAGGATGGTCAGGGCCAGCAGGGCGCCTGCCAGCAGGTAGGTGCCGATTCCCTCGCGGTCGCTGTAGTCGCGGCTGAAGGCGTAAGCGGTGACGTAGCCGCCGGCGAACCCGCCGGCGTGGGCCCAGTTGTCGACCCCGGAGAAGAGGAAGCCGAAGATGAAGAGGATGATCGCCCACTGCAGGAAGTGGCGGGTGAACATGGAGCTGCCGCGCTGGCGGCCGAAGACGATGGCGGCTGCGAGCAGCCCGAAGATCGACCCGGAGGCCCCGAGGGTGTAGGCGTTGCCCATCAGCACCGAGAGGGCGAAACCGCAGGCCCCCGCCACGGTGAAGATGATGAACAGGCGGAACGGCCCGAACAGCTCGCTGACCATCGGTCCGAGCTGCCGCACCCAGAGCATGTTGAAGAGGATGTGCAGCAGGCCTCCGTGCAGGTAGATCGCGGTGATCATCGTCCACCAGTGCCCCTGCACCATCACGGGGACGACCCCGGTCATGCCCAGCATCAGGGTCGCGTTCCCGCTCGGGGCCAGGAACCGGAACAGGTCGAAGGACTGGAAGATCGCCCCCGGATCCATCGCCAGTCCGACGATGTAGAGAATGACGCACACCGTGGTGATCAGGCTGGGGAAATCGATGGACAGCCCCAGCTTGCGGAACCACGAGGTGAACCCCCACATCCCGGGCCTCACCTGGCCGCAAAAGGGACAGCGCGCTTCGGCGCTGCTTATCAGCTTGTGGCACTTCGGGCAGAGGATGGCGGGCATTCGGTTACCGGGTTGTTGGACTACGCGGGTGTTTAAACTGGCGCCGGCAGGGCTTTTTCGCCGGCCGTCCTCGAAGGGCGGCGAGCGACCGATCTTCAGGTACGGGACCGGGTTACGGGATGCGAGGCGAGCCCCGGGAACGGCAGCCAGGGCAATCGTGTCGGCGACGTTCAAGGAAAAAGGCGGATGCGGTCCCCGCAAGTGCGGAGCTCATCCAGTTTCCGGGCATTTCGGGATACGGTGCGGCTATTTTGAAAGGCTGGCCTTTATCCGGGCCCATGAAACGCCGGTGACAGCGGAATCCTCCGTACTTCCCGCCTTAATCAGGATTCCGCGCGCCCAGAGGTCAGAATCGTTGAACCCTCCCTGCTCCCAACCATCCTCGATTCCGAACAAGCCGGGACTGCTTTCGAATTCGTTGGTGTCGTCGACATCCACTATCTGGATACTGAACCCGATGGTTTTCCCGGGGAAAAGATTGGAGACGATACTTTGGGCCTGGTCGTCCCAGATCAGGCGATCGAACGGGGTGACGTAAACTTCCACCACACCGAAGCTCGGCTCGCTGTCGATCATGGCGCCGCCGCCGTCGGCGTAAGGTGGCTTGTGCACCCAATCCGTATGCCTGCTCACCGAGCGCAGAAGAAGGTTGTTGTCGTTGTCGAATGTTCCCGGAAATGCCTCATACCATTGTGCCTGCTCCATGGGATATGTGAGCCCGGCTTCATTATCGACCAGCAGGTTTCCACCGCTCCTGTCCCCGTCGACGCCAATCGCCACGGATAGATCCGACCCGCGCAATCCACCTCTGTCGCTGCGGTCGTAGGTTCGCTCGTTTACGAAGTCGTCGACCAGCTCCATGGCCAGGAAAAGGTGATCGTCGGAATCGTGCCAGGCCACCCAGATGCGAAAGTCCAACGAGGATGGGTCGG
>JAPOZF010000699.1 GCA_026706165.1 Gemmatimonadota bacterium | reverse complement strand
GGCGATCGTGATCGCCGGCCGCTCGGGGTCGGCCTTCGCCGCCGAGATCGCCTCCATGAAGTTCAACGAGGAGATCGACGCCCTGCGCACCATGGCTCTCGACCCCCTGCGCATGGTCGCGGTCCCGAAAATGTGGGCGATGCTGGCCACGGTTCCCCTGCTGACGATAATGGCGGTCTTCTTCGGCCTCCTCGGGGGCACCCTCACCGGAGTCCTCTCCCTCGACATCGCCCCGGCCACCTTCGCCGCCAGGATCGCCGACGCCCTGCAGCTCAAGGACATCCTCACCGGCCTGGTCAAGAGCGTCTCCTTCGCCTGGATCATCACCGTGATCGGGGTGCACCGCGGTCTCACCTCCAGCGGGGGAACTACCGGGGTCGGCGTCTCCACCACCTCGTCGGTGGTCAGCTCGATCTTCGGCATCATCGTCCTCGACCTCGCCTGGGGTCTGATCTTCTACATGGGGTGACGGCGATGGCGGCGGATTCTCCGGCGGTCCCGGCGATCGACATAGCGCGGCTGCGCGTGGCCTACGGCGACTTCCTCGTGCTGAGCGACGTCAGCCTGCGCGTCGAGCAGGGGGAGGTCGCCGTCGTCGTCGGCGGCAGCGGCTGCGGCAAGAGCACCCTGCTCAAGGCGGCGATCGGCCTGGTGGAACCGAGCTCGGGGGAGGTGCGCCTGCTGGGATCGGAGCTGCGCTCCCTCGAGGAATCCCGGCAGGATGCGCTCAGGAAGCGGATCGGGGTGATGTTCCAGTACGGGGCTCTGCTCAACTCGCTGACGATCGGGGAGAACGTCGCCCTGCCCCTGGAAATGCACACCGACCTCGACCCCGGCCTCGTGCGCGAGGTGGTTTCGACGCGGCTGCATCTGGTCGGCATCGGACAGGCGATCGACCGCTACCCCAGCGAGCTGTCCGGCGGCATGCGCAAGCGCGCCGCCCTGGCCCGGGCCATGGCCCTGGAACCGGACATCCTGTTCTGCGACGAACCGGGGGCCGGGCTCGATCCGGTGACCGCGGCCGAGGTCGACCGCCTGCTGCTGACCGTCAACCGCAGCCTCGGCGTAACCCTCGTCGTCGTCACCCACGAGCTGCTCAGCATAGACAGACTCGGGGGCCGCCTGCTGATGCTCGCCGGTGGGGAGGTGCTGTTCTCGGGCCCCTCGGAGGAAGCGCGCCGCTCCGGGAGGCCGGAGCTCGCCGAGTTCTTCCACCCGCAGTGACGCCCCCCGCCCAAGGTGAATCCCCCTTCCCTCCGGGACCGAACTTGAAACCGATTCCCCCCTTCCTCGCCCGCCTGCCCGACCGCTTCCGCAGGAACGGGTTGGTGCGCGGTTTCCGCGCCCCGTACCTGGCGCGGATCTGCCGCCCGGCCACCGTCTTCGACGTCGGCGTCGGACGCGGCACCGACGAGCTGTACCGCGCCTTCCCCGAAGCGAGGGTGCTGCTGATCGAGCCGCTGGCCGAGTACCGCCAGGCCCTCGAGCGTATCTCCCGGAAGTACGACTGCCGGATCATCGACAAGGCGGTCGGCAGCCGCTGCGGACAGGCCGAAATCGCCGTCGACACGGGCGATCCCCACAAGTCCTCATTCGGGCGCCGCACCGGCCCGGGGGCGCCGGGTGGTTCGCTGGCGTCCCGCACCGTCGAGATGACGACGCTGGACCGGATCCTGCGGGAACACCCGGACCTCGAGCCCCCCTTCCTCCTCAAGATCGACACCGAGGGGCACGAGCTCGAAGTGGTCGAAGGGGCGGACGAGCTGCTGCGACGGACCGAGGTCGTCATCGCCGAGGTCTCCGTTGCCGAACGCTTCGAGGAGGGGTACCGGTTCGAGGAGTTCGTCGCCGCCATGGGGGCCCGCGGCTTCCGGGTGTTCGACTTCCTCAGGGTCCGCTACCTAAAGAAGGCGCCGGGGACGAGGTTCGCCGACATCGTTTTCAAAAAGGCGGACGCGGGATGAAGATCGTCCTTATGGCGGCGGTCTCTCCGGACCGCGTCATCGGCAGGGACGGCGCCATTCCCTGGCATTACCCGGCCGATATGCGCTACGTCAGACAGACCACCACCGGCCACCCCTGCGTGATGGGGCGGAAGACCTGGGAATCCCTCCCCCGCCGGCCGCTTCCGGGGCGGCCGAACCTCGTTCTCACCGGGCAGGCCGACTACGAGGTCGCTGCCGGAGTGATCGTCTGCGCCAGCTTCGAAGAAGCGCGGCGTCGCTGCGAGGGGATGGGGGCCGGGCGCATGTTCGTTCTGGGAGGGGAGGGCGTCTTCCGCGAGGCGATGTCCGCGGCGGACGAGATGCTGATCACCCATGTTCCCGACCGCGTCGCCGGGGACGTGCATTTTCCGGTATGGGACGAGCGGGAATGGCTCCTGGAAGAGAGCCGGGAAGAGGAAGGGCTGCGCTTCGCGAGGTATGTCCGCCGGCGCGGCGGCAATCGAACCGAAAGGAAAGAGACGGAGAGCGATGTTTGAACATCT
>JAPOZF010000263.1 GCA_026706165.1 Gemmatimonadota bacterium | reverse complement strand
CGAGGTTCAACGGGGTGCAGTTCGACTTCGCCGCCGACCGCTTCGCCGCCACCTTCCTCGCCTCGCGTATCAGCACCCCCAAGCAGGCGTTCATACAGGCTGTGCGCAACACGCACACGACCGGCCTGATCGGCGGGCGCGCGACCTTTCAGATCAGCGACCGGATCGAGGTCGGGGCAACCCTCGTCGACGCCCGCCACTCCAACACCGAACTAGGCATTTCGGAGGGGCACTTCATAGCCGGCAACCTCGCCCGCGGCCAGAGCAGTCACCCCGCAGGGATCATCGTCGTCGTCCTCGGGGACGACTCCCCCGAAGACGGCCGCGGCGGGGCGGCGCTGTTCGGCCACGACTCCCGCATCACGGTGCGCAACTTCGAGACCGGGGAGGAGACGGTGTATTCGCAGGACGAAGTCGTCCGCCAAGGGTTGGAGTGGCCGCGGATCTACGGAGGGTTTCCCCGCCAGGGAGCGCTGGTGGCCGACGGGGATGAGCGCATCGTCCTCAACTACGATTTCTCCGACGTCGCTTTCCAGCTCCCCGAAGGAGACGCGTCGAACATCGTCAACGTCGAGTTCGATTACGTGATCGCCAACGACTACACGATCGACGTCTGGTCGGACCGGCACCTCGTCCGGGGCAGCGGCAGCCAGGCTTCCTCCCTGCAGACGTCGGCGATCCTTCCGACGCCGGTCACACCCCAGGTCCTGGCCGAGGAAGAGCCCTTCCTGCTTCCGGTCCGGCGCGCCGTGGGCAATGTCGACGATCTCTCCAACATGCAGCGCGTCGACTTCGAGTACGGCCTGCCCACGGCCAACCTCGTCGGGGGCTTAACCATCGAGGGCACCGACCTGTTCGGATTCGACCTGTACGGGGAGTGGGACCGCAACGTGCAATACTCGCAGTATCCGAACGCCGTTCTCTTCCGGGAGAACAAGGACCACGAGATCAGCTCCCGCAGCGCCGATGCATGGGACGCCACCCTGAGCCGCTCGGGGCTTCCCGGGTTCCTCTACGGGGAAGCCTACTCGATCAGCCACGATTACGCGACATCGGCGTTCGTGGTCGACAGTCGGGGATCCATCACCTACAACGAGCCCGCGGTGCACGTCTACGAATTCGTCGACGACAACGACGATCAGGATCTGCACCCGGAATGGGTGCGCAGCGGCGAATCCAAGATCGACAACGACGGGGTCTTCCCCGGATGGGACGAGAACGGCGATTTCATTTCCGATTTCAATCAGAATAACACCATCTCCGTTCCGAACGAGATCCCCGACTACCAAGAACCATTCCTCAGGCACGACGTCGACAGGCCGGAGTTCCTGTTCGGCATCGACATGAACAACAACGGCTGGATCGACCGCTTCGAGGACGACGACCTGCCCGACTACCCCTACAAGGCGGACCGGCGGGGATACAACGCCTTTGCCGGGGCCGACCTCATTCCGGGAGCCCGGCTGCTGCTGGGCCGCACCGGCGAGCGCATGTTTTCGGAGGACCGCGGCAATACCACCACCTACGGGCTGTTCACCTTTAACGCGGACTATCCCGGTTTCGGCCGCGTCCGCTTCTTCGAGGCGCTGAAACGGACCATGGACTCCATTCCGGACGACCGGCGCGCCCTCGGCTTCACGAGAACCGCGGAGCGGCCCGTCGTCGGCGACGTGCTGCCGGCCCAGGACACCTGGATCAACACCGCCTGGCTCGGCCTCGACTACACCGCCATGGAGACCTTGCGGGCAGTCAACAAGCTCAAGTGGGAATTCTACCGGCAGCGCGACGAGGAACCCGTGTCCATCGACGGGGATGCCCTGCAGGAGACGAGCGGGCGGTTCGGGATGATCAACAAGCTCGAATACAGGCGCGGGCTCGGGGCCATCGACCTGACCCCGAGATTCAAGAGCGAATTCCTGTCATCGGAGGCGTTCCTGAAAAAGGTCGAGGACCGCCGGGAATGGACGGGGATCGCCGGGGTCATAGCCAGGTTCCCGGTATTGCGCCGCAGCTCGGTGACCACGGGGTTCGAGTACGCCCTCGAACGGGATCTTGCCCGCGACGAGGAGGAGCTTCTCGCCGGCGGCGTCGAGGGGGAAACCGGAGACGCGCGCGCGCTCATATACGGACTTCAATTCGGCAACACCTCCCACTACCTGGGGTTCCGGCTGATAACCCAGGTCGGCTTTCTCCTCGACCGCACCGCGCGGGAGGTCGTCGAGCCGTCGGCCGAGGGCCCGCTGCAGAAGGGGGAGGACGTCGGCACCGAGGTGACGACGTTCATAACGGTGTACGCGGGGCTGAGATGAAGCTTCGCTTTGCCTTGACCGGGTCGATCCTGGCCGTCTGCGGGCTCGCGAGCCTCGCTCCTGCCCGGGAGGACTACGGGTTCCGGCTCGGCACCCCGGCCAAAGGGGGCTTCGTCTACCGTCCGACCGGTGTGCCGATCTATTCCAACACCCTCGATCCCACGGTGCACCGCTGGTACATG
>JAPOZF010000126.1:2008-23597 GCA_026706165.1 Gemmatimonadota bacterium | reverse complement strand
CTCTTCATATCGTCATCAAAAACAGCTGGTTGCGTTCGTTTCACCGGTTTCTTGCGAAGCTCTCCCGGGTCTCAGGATTATCCAATATAATCGACCTGATGATGCGGGAGCAAGTCAGAGCACGACAAATAATATGTGTAACATATTGTAAAATATACATATACAAATTCCCTGACCTGTTTTTGACAAGTGCTCAATTGTATACTGCTGGGAAAGAGCAAAACAAAGGGCCCGGCTTCCAGCGAAAGAAGCGGGCCCGGTCGAAAGCAGCCGGAACAACGGGAGGATCCGGTTCAGAACTCCGAGACCGGGTCTTCAAGCACCCCGAGGTCCACCCCCAGCCTCGCTTCCAGTCCTGAGGAATCCGGGGCCGCGGCGATTCGCCTCCTCATCGGCGAGGCCGACCTCGATCCGCCTGAAATAGCTCTCGTAACGCTCCGGATCTGCGATGATTTCCCTGGCCATCCGGACCTGTGGGTCTACGGCTACATCGTAGGCATAGGCCCCCTTCATCCCGAATGCCTTTTCGAGGATGTCGAAGGTCAATTTCCACTTGATCAGTTCGGCGTCGGCCTTCCAGTGCTTCTCCTCGATGTTGTCGATCCCCTTCTTCAGCCTGTCCAGGGGCTTCTCGAGCCTCTCCTGTTCACCTTCTTCCTCGACCGCCTCCTCGAGCTGCAGCAGCCGGCTCTCGAGGTCGCTGACATAGGAGAACTCACCTTCCTCCAGGTACTCCCGGAACTCCTCGAGGACCGGGTCTTCTGCGACGAACTCCCGGGTCAGTTCCGGGTGGTTTACGGGGTACTCGCGGGCGAAGCGGAAGAACTTGCTGTCCGCGGTCCAATAGCCCTCCAGCTGAGCAAAAAGCGGGGTGCGTTTGCGACCAGCCGCGGGAATGTCGGGGGTGATCCCTCCAGCCCCGTGCACGATGCGTCCCCGGTGCCGCGTCCTGAACTCCTGGTCCGACAGGGCCACCAGGGTGGAATCCTTGCGCATGCGCTTGTCGATCGAGCGCCCGCTGGGGATGAAATAAGCCGCAACCGTAAGCTTGAGCTCCGCGTTTTCACCGATCGAGGTGGTTTTCTGCACCGAACCCTTGCCCACCGTCGGTTGGCCCAGAACGAGGCCGCGGTCCAAGTCCTGCATGGCCCCCGAGACGATCTCGGAAGCGCTGGCCGAGCCGCGGTCGACCATCAGCAGCAGGGGCCCTTCGCCGAACCTGGGGACCTTCCTCGTGAAGTACTTCGCGGTATCCTCGAAGGCGCGTCCGGCGGTGTAGACCACGAGTTGATCCTTCGGGAGAAACAGGTCGGCGACGCGCACCGCTTCGTGGAGGAACCCGCCGCTGTTGCTGCGCAGGTCGAGTATCAGCCGCTTCATCCCCTGGTCGATGAGGCCGGCCAGGGCGGAGTCGACCTCGCTGGCGGAGTTGTGCTGGAACTTGAGCAACCGGATGTATCCGGTGGAGTCCGGGAACATCGTGGAGTAGGAGACCCCGTCGATGTGGACTTTCTTGCGGGTGATGGTGATCTCCAGGGGCTCATCCACCCCTGCCCGGAGCAGGGTCAGAGTCACCGGGGTGTCGGCCATGCCCCGCATGAGGCTCGCCGCGTCGCTCGCCGACATGTGCGTGGTGGCGCTGTCGTCGATGGCGATGATGATGTCCCCCGACCGGACTCCGGCCAGGGCGGCAGGGGTTTTCTCGTGCAGCAGGGAGGCGATGGCGATGGCGCTGTCCGGGCGGATCACCTGGATGCGGAACCCGAGCCCTCCGTATTCTCCCTGAACGTCGATGCGGAAGTTGTCGAGATTCATCTTTTCCATGAAGACCGTGTCCGGATCGAGCATCGACATCATTCCCGCGATGCCGAAGCGGACCAGGGTGTCGGCGCCGACCGAGTAGAACGCCTTGCGGTCGAGGTGGTGCACGATCCTCTCGAGGCGGGTGAAGTTTTCCGGCCAGCTGCCGCCCTCTCCGGACCACGTGAAGTCCGACCCCGGATCGAGGGCGCGGAAGAGGCCGTCGACCCCTGCGCGCATCAGCGAATCGGGTGGAACCTCGTCGATGTAGAACTCCATCAAGTGCCTCACCACGGGGAGCAGGTAATCCCGCACCTCGTCTTCAACCCTGGTTTCCCGCCCCTCTGCGAAGGCGAGTCCAGCCAGCAGCAGGTGAGTTGCGAAGGCACCGACCACCCCCGTACGGAATGCCATTACCTGTCCCCTTAATTCAGATTATACCGGCACTTACAACACTTGCGACAAAGGTATACCGGGCGCATCCGGGCCGCAACGCGGGCCGCGGGGGGATTGGGTGGATCGGGTGGGGAACCTTGCAGAACAACCGGACCGGAGCGGAAACCGGGTTGTTGTTGTCTGAAATGCGAGGGCTGGGGCAGGAGTCTCCCGGGACAATACCGGGGGGCTGGCGGGTGATTGACATTCCGGGAGACGGTGGCTACTTTGGGGTCTCTGTTACGAACAGGTTGCAGTAATGCAGAGTGCGCTGGTTCCGCGCACGAAAGATTCCCGATTCAGCGTGTGAGAAACCGTCGGTCCGATTGCACCTTGACGCCCAGACGCACTGCCATCTCCGTCTTCGCTCCACCCGCCATTCTCACCCCGTTGACATACAATTCGAGTGCCTGCCCGGGACCCTGAACGAGGTATGCCCCGCAAGCAATACACATTCATCGTAATTCCGCCCAGCGACGGGCATGTGAAGGAGATCAGGATTTCCTCGCCCATTTTCGGAGCGGTGGGACTGGCGCTGATCTGCTGTGCCGTCGGCTACTACGCATCCGGGTACTTCCTGCGCGCCGATCAGTCCGCGGCCATCGCCGATCTGCGCTACGAAAACCTGCAGCTCGCGAATTCCCTGCAGCAGACGAGCAGGGACCTCACCGACCTCGAAGAGGTGATGACGGAGCTGGCGCAGAACGACTACCGGCTCCGCGCCCTGCACAACATGGAGCTCGACACCGAGGACGCGAGGCTGGGGGGTATCGGCGGATTGAGCGAGTACACGGAAGAGCTGCCCGAGGAGTACGCTTTCCTGCCGGCGCGCAAACGGTCCCTCGTCGAGGATATCAAGGGCCGCATCTTCCGTTTGCGGATGGAGGCGAGCTTCCAGGAAGTCAGCTACGACCAGATCCTCAGGAACTACCGGCTCAGCGAGGAGGGGCGCCGCGCCTTGCCGACGATCTCCCCGGTTCCGCGAGATCTGGCGTGGAAGTCGTCGAAGTTCGGTCCGCGGATCGATCCGTTCACGGGGCGCAAGGCGCGCCACTTCGGTCTGGACCTCGCGGGGCGCAAGGGCACGAAAGTCATCGCCACCGCCGACGGGCAGGTGATTCACTCGTACTGGGACAACCGGCTCGGAAACGTCATCGTAATCAAACACGACCTCAGGATGAAAACGGACTCCGGTGAGGTCTACATCCTTCCGGGAACGTTCCGCACCGAGTACGGCCACCTTGACAAGATGTTCGTCAGGAAAGGGGAATGGGTGGAAAGGGGCCAGACAATCGGTACCATGGGCAGCACCGGACGCTCGACGGGACCGCACCTGCATTACGCGGTGCGTTACCAGAACATCAAGGCGGGGGGGTGGAAGGGGTACCTCGATCCGGAGGATTTTCTCCTCGACTGGCCCGAAGACAACCGCGTCGCAGGCTGGCTGTCGGCAGCGGCTGCGGGAGGATAGGGGCCGCCAGGAGGACGAAAACCCGGCTTGCGCTTTTGCAGACCGGGTTTTTTCATGTACCTGTGACAACCGTTCCGCCAGACTGAATCGATCATGCCGGAAAACATCGCAGCCAAGGTCGCCGCTGTCGCCGACGAAACCACCCTCGTTCTCAACGTCGGCTCCGAACACGGAGTCAGCGAGGGCATGGTGTTCGCCATCGTCGCCGAACAGCAGGAGATCGCCGATCCGGACTCGGGGGAGAGCCTCGGCAACTGGGAGGTCGTCAAGGCGCGGGTGGTGGTCGAGCACGTGCAGGAGCGCATGTGCACGGTGCGCTCCCCCCTGAGGCAGGAGATCGACACCTCCGGCACCCTCAGCACCATGATGGTGCGCCATTCCTTCGGGGCCTACGGTTCGGCTGCCGGCGACCGCGCCAGCATGCAGGTTCGCGCCACCGGTCTGGCGGGGCGCCCGAAGGTTCGCCCGATCGAGGTCGGGGACCGGGCCCGTCTGGTGATGGAAGAGAGCCGCCAGCCGCCGGCTGCGGGCCCTTCCCCGGAGCAGCCGGTGGCCCCCGACCTGCCATCCAAGACCTACGCGACGGCGGCGACTGCCGAGGCCGCGGACCAGGCGCCCGCCGAGCCGGGGCAGGGGGAGCCCCCGGCGCCGGAAGAAACCGCCGCCGACGCGGAGGAATCCCGATCTCCACCCGGAGCCTGAGGTCCTGCTTCGGGAGCCTTGCCTTCCCCTTCTTCGCCCTGGCCTTCCTGGGCGCCTGCGCCCGTTACTCGACCAGTTCCGGGCTTGTCGGCGGCATTCGCAGCGTCGCCATTCCGGTAGCTGAAAACGACACCCCCGAGGAGCGGGTCGCAGAGACCCTCACCGAGCGCATCAGTGAAGCCTTCACCGTCGACGGCCGCTTGCGTGTCGTCGACGAGGAGAGCGCCGATGCCCTGCTTCTGCTGCGGCTGGTGGCCCTCGAGGACCGCCCGTTCACCTTCACCGCCGGGGAAGTGACCGAGCAGTACCGGTTTCGCGTCTGGATCGAGGCCGAACTGGTGCGCACCAGCGACGAAAGTGCGCTGCTCGACCTCGAGAGCCTGGAGGGCTGGGGGACCTACGACGCGGCTCTTCCCGACGACGACGAAGAGGGTCGCGACCCCGCCGTCGAAGCCGGGCTCGACATGGTGATCGAGGAGATCGTCGACCGCACTACGGCGAGCTGGTAGCCTCCGGGTCCCTGCCGGCAAGGCGCACCACCACGCAGAGCCCCGCTCCACCCAGCAGCAGACCGACCCACGAGGGATACAGGTACGCGCTCCCGGCGTACCCCAGGGCCGCGGCGGCCGCCATGGCGGTAAGGGCGTAGGGAATCTGCGTGCGCACATGGTCCATGTGGTCGCAGGCCGCCGCTATGCTCGAGAGCAGGGTGGTGTCGCTGATGGGGGAGCAGTGGTCGCCGAAGATGGCGCCGTCGAGCACGGCCGCGGCGGTGAGCACGGCGACCGGCATGCCCCCGAGCTCCCAGGCGAGCGGCAGCACCGAGGGCAGCAGGATCGCCATCGTCGTCCACGAGGTGCCGATCGCAAAGGCTACGAGCGCCGCCAGCAGGAAGGTGGCGACCGGAACGAGACCGGGGGCCAGGGAGGTTCCCAGGGCCGAGACGAGGTAGTCGTCGGTGCCGACGGCCTGGCAGGCCTCCTTGATCGCCCAGGCAAGCAGCAGGACGACGAGGGCGTGCCGGAAGCTGGCGATGCCTCCGATCCAGGCCGCGGCCACACCGCCCGGCCCCAGCAGGGGGCGGACCCCGTCCGGGGAGCGGCGGGTCAGGGCGAGCGCCGCCGCCGCGGCGGTTCCCGCCATCGATGCGAGGAACATCACCCGGGCCCCGGAGGCATTGCTGAAGACGGCGATCCAGTAGCCGCCGTCGGCGGGAAAGAACCCGCGGCGGGCTGCCTCGACAGCCGGGGAATCCCAGGCGTCCCACTGCATACCTCCGAGAACGCCGAAAACCACGAGGCCCACCGGGAAAGCGGCGATCCACCAGTGCGGCCGCACCCCCTGCGGCGGCTTCAGGGAGTCGCTCCTCTCCCCGGTCATCGGCCGCGCCCCCTGCCGCAGAACGGCACCGGTGGCCGCCGCCCGCCGCTCCGCCCTGAGCATGGGTCCGTAGTCGCGGCGCATCAGCACTGTACAGGCGACCAGGACCAGCGAAAGGATGCAGTAGAACCGCGACGGCAGGGCGAGAAAGAACAGTTCGTATCCCGAGATCCCGGTGTTCAGCTCCTTCATGACCCCTTCGAAAAGTCCGACCTCGTACCCGATCCAGGTGCTGATCAGGGCCAGGCCGGCCACCGGGGCGGCGGTGGAATCGACGATGTAGGCGAGTTTCTCCCGCGACACCCGGAATCCGTCGCAGATCGGGCGCATGGTCGTGCCCACCACCAGGGTGTTGGCGTAGTCGTCGAAGAAGATCGCCATCCCCATCAGGAAGGAGGCGAGCCGCGCCGAGCGGGCCCCTTGCGCCCGCCGCGCCAGCAGGTCGGCGATTCCCTGGGTCCCCCCTGCGAGGACGACCACCCGGACCATGCCGACCAGGGAGGCGGTGAAGGCGAGTATGTAGAGCTGGAACGACTCGCGCAGCGGCGCCCATACGAAATCGACGGCGGCGCGCTGGAGAACGGCGAAGGGAAATGTCCATCCCCCCGCATCCGGCATGCTGATGGCGGCGGCGGCGACGATGGCGGTCCCCAGGCCGAGGGCGAGCCTGCCGGTGGCAACCGCGGTGAGAATGGCGACCAGCGGCGGAAACAGGCTCCAGCCGTCCTGTTCCCCGGCAGCCGGCAATGCCCAGGATACCGCGATGCCGGCGAACAGGGCGGCGGCGTACCGAGCCAGTCCCCTGGCATTCCTCGGGGCGTTGCTATTCACGGGCAATCACCGCATCGATTTCGACGGAATCTCCCCGGGGAGTGCCCGGTTTCCGGATCCGGCGGGGGGTGCGTCTCGACCGTACGTCGACCGGGCGGGCAAACCCTGAAGGCTCGCCCGGAAGAATGACCGAACACCCGGGGCACGCCGGTTCGGTTTGTCCTTGAAAATCAGTCGGAGGAAAGGGACTCGATCTCTGCCTCCGGCACCGTGGACATCTCGAGCTTGAAGGCGAGGAGGTAGATCATGACGCAGCCGATGATCCACCATGCGATCTGCCACACCCAGAGGGTGGGAATGCCGAAAAGCCACTCGGCGGGATCGGCCTGGTTGCCGAGAACGGCGAAAGGCCCGATGGCGAACAGGAACCAGACGATCACCAGGCCCCAGACCGGAAGCCTCCACTTCCGTTTCTCGGGAGGCAGCGCCGCGTGCCGGGCGATGAAGCGGTGGTAGCGGTCGCGGTGCTCGGTTGCGGCCGCGGTTTTCGGTTGCGTGAAGGCACTGACCCCGACCGTCAGCACGAGGTTCACGAGGATCCCCCATCCGGCGCTGTGAATCGTCAGCGGGTAGCGCCCGATTCCGATCAGGCCCCCGAGCTCGGTCACGTATGTGAAGGTGACGGCGAGCAGACCCCCGATCAGGCCGCAGACCACCCCGGCCGGAGTGAAGAAGCGGATGTAGCAGATGCCGAGAAGCGCCGGCCACATCTGGAAGCCGTACGAGACCGCGGCCCCGCCCAGGAGCACGAGCAGGTCGCCGCTGGCGAGCCCGACGATCAGGGCGAGGGTGATGACGACGGCGACGGTGAGGCGGCCGACCAGGAGCTGAGCCCGGTGCGAGGCCTCGCGGTTGAGGAAGTGGCGGTAGAGGTCCCGGGTGACGATGCCGCTCGCCGTCGACATGTAAGCGGCCCCGGTGGACTGCATGGCGGCGAGGGCGCAGACGGCCAGCAGCCCGACGAGCCATGGGAAGCCCTCCGAAAGGGTGGATATGAGGTAGGGGACGAGGTAGTCGGATATCGGTTTTCCCGCGTCGTTGACAGGGACCCCGAGCTTTTCGACCCCCGGCAGAATGCCGCGGTCGAGGATGGCGCCGCCGAGTCCCTGGAAGGCGGTGAAGAAGAAGAGGATGGCGCCGATGACGACGGAGGAGGCGACCACCTGCTGCCAGGGAAAGGGCCGGGGGTCGCGGTTTGAAAAGGCCCACATCGAGAATGCCGGAGCGGACTGAATGCCCATCAGGGCGAACATGTAGGTCATGATCATCAGCCCGGTCCAGGGACCTCCGGAGCGGTCCCAGAACAGGGTGCCGGCCCGTTCGAGAAAGGAATCGGACCCCGGCCGCGTCGGAATGGCGACCATGTCGCGGCTCTGGCCGGCGAGACCCGCGAGGCCGCGCTGGAAGTTCGCCCAGCCCCCGACGAGATCGAGGGCGACGAAGCCGAGGATGACTATGCCGAGGGCGAGGAGGATGCACTGGGCGCAGTCGACGTAGGCGACCGAGCGCAGGCCGCCGGAAGCGACGTAGAGGAAGACGACGATCGACAGCAGGATCGCTCCCCCCTCGATGTTGCCGATCACCGTGGCTTCGAGGGCTGTGCCCTCGACGAGCCGCTTGAACAGGATTCCCGAGGCCCGCAGCTGGATTCCCAGGTACGGCACCGAGAAAACCATGGCGACGACGACGGTCAGCACCCGCATCCAGTCGCTGCGGTAGTAGTCGCTGAACATCTCCCCCGGGGTGATGTACCCGTAACGTTTGCCGAGCAGCCACTGGCGCTTGAGGAAGATCACACCGGTGAGGGGAATCGTTATCGCGTAGAAGGAGGCGAAGGCGTAGGGAAGTCCGACGCCGTAGATCGTTCCGGGATGGCCGACGAAGGTCCAGCCGCTGAAGGAGGTGGCGGTGGCGGCGAGGACGAAAACCCACAGCCCGATGCTGCGGCCGGCTATGAAGTAGTCGCTGGCGGTGCGGGTCTGGCGGGCGCCCTTCCAGCCCCAGAAGATGCAGTACGCCCAGTAGCCGAGAATGAAGAGCAGCAGCCAACCGAGCTTTTCCACGGGTCAGCTGCCTGAATGAACAGTGATGGCCCACCCGCGAAAGGGATGGATCGGCGCCCGAAATTGCAGGGGATTCCCGGGACGCGACACTAGTCGGGGCGGCGCAGGTGCCAGAACAGGTTGGTCACCCGCCAGCTGCCGCCGCGCTTGCTCAGGGTCCACAGGACGTGGCGGTCGGCCGAGTGGGTCGCATCCCCCAGGGTGTGGCCGACGGTGACCTTCTCGCGGGCGACGGCGAGCGCCTCGGTGCCGGAGTCCCCCATGCTGGTGTGAAGGACCTCGCGCTCGATGTCGTAGGTCGTCAGCCCGAGCCGGTTGCCGAGCCATTCATTCCAGACCTTTTGGCCGCTGAACACGACGATCCAGGAGGCCGGGGTGACCAGGCCATAGGCGTCGACGACGGTGATCCCGTCGTCGTAAAGTCCCGCAAGGGATCCGGCGCTGCCGTCGTGCCACCCCTGGGCTTCTTCCTCGAGGAACCCGGCCAGTCCCGCGTCCACGGCAACGTCGCCGGCGAAGCGGCCGGCGGTGCTGTCGCCTATGTCGTGGATGAAACCGGTGGCGAACCACTCCTCGTCCCGCTTCTCGAAAAACCACAGGTCGTTGAACCAGTACTGGCTGGCGGCACCGGTAGCGCGGTCGGTCACCGAGCCCGAGTCGACGACGGCGACGAAAGCCCTGCCCTCGAGGACGTTGACCAGCAGGTAGGTGCGCTGGATGTCGTACTTGCTGGCGCGCAGGTCTTCCTCCAGCATCCGGGCGTACTCGGAGGCGGACTCGTGCACGACCTTCCAGCCCACCGGATCGATGCGGCCTCCGCCGTTGTAGACGACGAACCGGTTTTCGTCGTATGCCGACGTCATCAACTCGACGTTTCCCCTGCGTCGCCCCGAAAGCTCCTTGCCCAGGGCCTGGTGTATCAGCAAGGTCGCCGCCGCGTCTGCGAAAGCGGTGGCGGGAACGAAGAAGGCGATCAGGAAAAGGAGGCGGCAGTTGCCGAGGCTGGCGGATGTCACGAGGAACCTCCGAGCTGCTTGAGGGCCCATTCCGCGTAATAGGCGACGGTGGCGTCGTCGTCGTCGACCAGGGTGGCGAGCTGCTCGCGCGCCTCCGGCGAGGCGATTCTTCCGAGGGCGATCACGGCGTTGAAGCGCACCTCCGGGGAGCTGTCGGAAACGGCATCGCGAAGCTGCGGGACCGCGGCGAGCACCCGGGCCTGGCCGAGGACCTGGGCGGCCCCGGAACGGGCGAGCTGCTGGTCGTCCGACAAGGTGGCGATCAGCCGCTCCTCGACCGCGCCTGAGCTGCGTTGCACCTCGACAAGCGATTTCACCGCGTTGACCCGCAGGATGGGATCGTCGCTGCCCATCGAGGCGAAGAGGAAATCGGTTCCGCCCTCGTCCCCGAGCCGGGACATCGAAGCCGCAGCGTTGAAACGGACGAGGTTGCTCGGATCGTCGAGAAGCCTGGAAAGGGCGCTGATGGCCTCCGGGTTGCCGACGTTGCCCAGGGCCTGCGCCGAGTGCATGCGGATTTCCGGATCGTCTGATTCCAGTTGCAGCAGCAGGCCCTCCTCCACGTCGCCGAGGGCAGAGGAGATCTGCTCCCGGTAGGGAGTGTCCGAGGCGAGCAGATCCACCAGCAGGGGAACCCCGAAATAGTTGGTCCGGCGCAACTCTTCTATGGCGATTTCCGCGAGGGCGGGGTCGGCATCGGCTGAGAGCGCGGCGTGCACTGCGCCGACGCCGGAAGTTTCGTTCATCTTGACCAGGGCCAGGGCAGTGTAGAGGCGGATGACGGGATCCAAGTCCCCGTCGAAGAGCGCCTTGAGGGCGGTTACCGCCGGCTGGTTGTACCCGAGCTCGCCGACGGCCCTGAGGCTGGCGACCCGTTCCGGGTAGGTATAGGTCACGGCCGCGGTCCGGGGGTGGATCTGCGCCGAAGCCGCCTTGTGCTTGATGCGCCCCAGCACGACGGTGGCCCCGGTTCGCGTCTGCTCGATCTCCGCCCGGAATTCCCGGTAGTCCTTGCCCTTGTACTTGGCCGGATCGATAAGGACCATCAGCTGGCGCGCCGCCGGGCGGCCGATGGAAACCAGCTCGTCCACCGCCTGGTTCCAGCGTTCCGAATCGATCTCGTTGGAGGCCAACACCTCGATCTGCTCGGCGACCTCCTGCTCGGTGGTCGTACAGCCGGTCCCCAGGGCCATCGCGGCCAGGGCCGGCAACATCCGTGTCCTGATCATCAGTGAAGTCAACCGACGTTGTCGGGCAGGAAGTGTGAAAGTAGCTTTGCGGGCGAGGGCTGGAGCACTCGAATCTGCTCCGCCACCGGCTTTCAGGCCGGCACGATACACCGGAATGCGATAACGAACTCCAGAATGAAGGGCCGTAATCTAAATCGCTCCCGGGGAAGGAGCAACCGGACAACGTGATCAGCGGCATCCACTGGCTCGACTGGACCGCCCTGGGGCTCGTCGCTCTTCTCGGCCTGCGCGGCTACCGCCAGGGGTTGATACTCCAACTGGCGACGTTCCTGGCCATAGGCCTCGGTCTGCTCGGGGGCCTCCATCTCCAGGACGCCGCCCTGCCGCTGCTGCCCGACTTCGAGGACTCCCGGCTCCGTTTCGCCGCCAGCTTCGCCCTGGTGTTCGCCTCGATCGCCCTCAGCGTGAACGTCGTCTCCCGGCTGCTGCGCAAGGCGGTTCACGCCATGTTCCTCGGATGGATCGACCGCCTTCTCGGAGGGATCTTCGGAGTGCTGGTCGCGCTGCAGGTTCTGCTGGCGGCCGTGCTGATGATCGGCCGCTACCTGCCGGAGGGGATGGGCTGGTTGAAGGAAAGCGTGGTGGCCCCGGGGATGTTCGCGATCATCGCCCGGCTGCTGCCGCTGCTGCCGCAACAGTTCGCCCTGTTTTTCGAGCAGCGTTTCGGCGACATGATCTGATTTCCCCCGGTCAGGGGGCGACCGCGGAAAACAGCGAGTAGGTCGCAGTCCAGCGCACCTTGCTGCCGTTGAGCTGGCGCTCGAACAGGCCCCGCACCTGCCGCAGGGTGGCGTTGTCGAGCTGGCGGTGCAGGTAGCGCGCAAAGGTAGGGTGCTTCTCCCCGCCCGGGTTGAACCAGTGGCCGAGCTGCCGCGTTGCGATCCGGCGCACCGTCGTCCGCTCCTCGGTGGCGTACTCCACGGTTTCGAACCCCGCCTCCTGCAGCAGCCGTTTCAGGTCCTCCTCCTCCCAGTTGACACGCGGGTTGTCCGGATCGTCGTAGATGGCCTCCTCGGCACTGATCACCCGGTCCTTCAGGTCCCCCTCCAGTTCGCCGAGGTCGACGAGCCGGCAGAGGCGCTGGGCCCGCCGCTGGACCACCTCCCAGAGCCGCAGCCGGCACCCCGGGGCGGCGAGACCGCGGAGCTGGCGGGCGATCTGCTCCTTCTCCCCGGAGGAACCCATTGCGTTGCGGCCGACGATCGCCTCGAGGCGCATCGGGGGATCCGCGGCCGCGGCCGGCGGGCGGAGGGCGTCGACAGGGGCCTCGAGAACGCGCGGTCGGTCGAGCTCTTCGAGGTGGGCGGCGGCAAGCTCCCGCAGTGCCGCCGCGGAAGCGGCGTCGGTGCAGACCGACCAGACCGTTCCCTCGGGGACCCGCCGCAGCGCCTCCCAGGTCAGCAGGCCGGAACCGGCGGCCAGGTCGAGGACACGGTGATGGCGCTCGAGGCCCAGGGAGCGGAAGACCGCTTCCCGAAGATGGCCGTTGAGGGCTCCGGTCTCGCCGCCGGCGCGCTCCAGCCACTGGTCGCGGGCGCGGTCGTCCGGCGAGTGGGACAGGTGTTCCGGCGCCGTCAGGTCGGGGCCGCCCTCCATCACCGAGACGAGCTGCAACTCGCGGCGGCGGGCGACCTCGGTGCGGATGCCGGCCTCGTGCCCCTGGTCAGAAGGCTGGTAGAAGACGCGCCCCTGCAGATTGGCGGGCAGGTACTGCTGGGCGACCCAGTGGTCGCGGTAGGCGTGCGGGTAGAGGTACCCCTCCCCGTGGCCGAATCCCTCGCTGTCGCGGTTGGCGTCCTTGAGATGGTTGGGGACCTCGTCTTCGCGCTCCTTCTCGACCGCCCCGAGGGCGTCGAAGAAGGCCATGGAGGAGTTGCTCTTGGGAGCGGTCGCCAGGTGCAGCGCCGCCTGTGCCAGGGCGAAGCGGCCTTCCGGCAGACCGACCCGGTCGAAGGCCTCGGCGGCGGCGACGACCAGCGGCAGGGCCCCCGGGTCGGCGAGGCCGACGTCCTCGCTGGCGAAGATGATCATGCGGCGGAAGATGAACCGCGGATCCTCCCCGGCGTAGACCATGCGGGCCATCCAGTACAGGGCGGCGTCCGGATCCGAGCCCCGCATCGACTTGATGAAGGCGCTGATCGAGTCGAAGTGGTAGTCGCCCTCCTTGTCGTAGAGAACGGCGCGCCGCTGGATCGATTCTTCGGCGACGGTGAGATCGACATGCACGCGGCCGTCGCTCGGAGCCGTCGTCTCGACGGCGAGCTCGAGGGCGTTCAGCAGCGCCCGGGCGTCGCCGTTGGCGACGTCGACTAGATGGGCAAGGGCGTCGTCGTCGACGGTCAGGCTCTCGAGATCTCCGTACCCCCGGGGATCGGTCAGGGCGTTGCGGGCGACCGCGTCGAGGTCGCTCTCGGTCAGGGATTTGAGCTGGAACAGGCGGCTGCGGGATACCAGCGGCCGGTTGACGGCGAAGTACGGGTTCTCAGTGGTCGCCCCGATGAGGATGACGGTGCCGTTCTCGACCCAGGGCAGTAGCGCGTCCTGCTGGGCCTTGTTGAAGCGGTGGACCTCGTCGATGAAGAGGATGGTGCGCTGGCCGTGCAGGTGGCGGCGTTCTCTGGCCTCGTCGATCGCCTGCCGGATGTCGGCGACCCCGGCGAGCACGGCGTTGATGGTGATGAAATGGGAGCGCGTCGTGTTGGCGATGACGTGGGCGAGGGTGGTCTTGCCTGTTCCCGGAGGGCCGTAGAAGATCAGCGAGGAGAGCTGATCGGCCTGGATGGCGCGGCGCAGCAGCCGTCCTGGCCCGAGGATGTGGTCCTGGCCGACGAAGTCGTCGAGCGCCGCCGGCCGCAGACGCTCCGCCAGCGGCTGCTCGCGCTCGAGCTGGTCGCGGCGCCCCGCGGCGAACAGATCGAGGTCGGGGGCGCTCCTCCTGGGTCGCTGTTCCGGCATGGATTCGGGCATCGGGCAAAGACAGTACCTTATTTCCGGGAAGGTAACCGAGCGGGAATGGCCCAACAATCGGACGGCAACTCGATGGCGGGCATCGATGAGGCCGGCATCGAAACGGAAGAGCAGCTGATCGCGCAGCTGACGACGCCGAGCCCCGCGGTAATCCAGGCGGCGGCGGCCCTCGACGGGCCGGTGGTGATTCTCGGCGCCGGCGGCAAGATGGGGCCGACCCTGGCCGAGCTGCTGGCCAGGGCCGGGGCGGAGGTTATCGCCGTGTCCCGCTTCTCCCGGCCGGGCCTGCGGGAGTATCTCGGGGGCGCTGGAGTCGGGACGGTCGCCGCCGACCTGATGGAGGAGGGGGCCCTGCGGTCGCTGCCCGACGCCGGGCAGGTGCTGCTCCTGGCCGGTCACAAGTTCGGCTCCTCGGGGAATCCCGCGGCGACCTGGGCGGTCAACGCCGAGCTGCCGGGCCGTCTCGTCGCCCGCTACCGCGGCGCCCGCGTCATCTACGTGAGCAGCGGCAACGTGTACCCGTTCAGCGCGGCGGCAAGCGGCGGCTCCAGGGAAACCGACCCGGTGGGGCCGGTCGGGGAGTACGCCCAGTCCCGGCTCGGGGGAGAGCGACTCGCCGAGTACGCCGCACTGAAGCACGGCACCGCGCTGCTCACGGTGCGCCTGTTCTACGCGGCCGAGCTGCGCTACGGCATTATCCGCGACATCGCCGGGCGCGTGCACGCCGGCGAGCCGGTCGACCTGACCACGGGCCACGTCAACCAGATCTGGCAGGGAGACGCCAACGCCTGGCTGGCGCGCTCCTTTCCCCTCTGCTCCAACCCGCCGGAGGTCCTCAACATGACCGGACCGGAGGTTCTGTCGGTGCGCGACATCGCCGCCGCCGCGGGTGCCGAGATGGGGCGGCGGCCGGTGTTCGCCGGCAGCGAAGCGCAGACTTCCCTCCTCGGAAATGCCGCCAGGCTGATCGAGCGGCTGGGGCCCCCGCAGATCGCGGTGGAAACGATGATCCGGTGGACGGCCCGCTGGGTCGTGATGGGCGGGCGCAGCCTCGGCATGCCGACGCATTACGAAGTGCGGTCAGGACGTTTCTGAAGGGGCGCGGGGCAACGGTTTTCATGAGAGCGCACGTCCGCTACACGGAACGGCTGACGGGAAGGCTGAACCCCCCGTCGTCGAAGAACTACACGACGCGCTTCCTGCTGGCCGCGGCCCTGGCAGAGGGGGAGAGCCGCGTCCTTTTCCCGGCCCGCAGCGAGGATTCCGAGGCGTTGCTGAGGTGCCTGCGTGCGCTCGGCGCCAGAATCGAGGAAGAGGACGGGGAAGGGGGGCGCCACCTGCGCATCCGCGGATTCGGCAGGCGCCCGCGGGAAGCCGGTGTCCTCAACGCCGGCAACGCCGGCGCCGTAACCCGCTTCCTGATGGCGATCGGAGCCCTGCTACCCGAGGTCCGCTTCGAGACCGACTACGCCGGTTCCCTCGGCCAGCGGCCGCACGGCGACCTGCTTTTTGCCCTCGAGCAGCTGGGAGCGCGGTCTCAATCCGACCGGGGGAGGCTGCCGGTCGCGATCCGCGGCGGCCGCCTCCACGGCGGCAAGGTGCAGGTCAGCGGGGCCCTGAGCTCGCAGTTCCTGAGCGCGCTCCTGTTCCTGGCGCCGCTGATCGGCGAGGACGTCGAGGTCGAGGTGGTCGACAAGCTGGTTTCGAAGCCCCTGGTCCGCACCACCCTGGAGGTGCTGGCCGCGGCCGGCATCGAGGTCGCTGCTCGGGAGGACCTCATGCGTTTCGAGATCCCGGGCGGGCAGCGCTACCGGCCGGGTGAGTACTCCGTGAACGGGGACTATCCATCGGCCGCGGCGGTGCTGGCCGCCGCCGCGGTCACCAACAGCGAGATCGCCGTCGAGCGCCTCTTCGAGGACCGGCAGGGGGAGCGCGCGGTCATCGAGGTGCTGCGCGGTTTCGGGGTCCCCGTGGATTACGACGGCCGCACCGTGAAGACCGGAAGGCACCAGGGCCTGCGGGGAATCGTTTTCGACGGCGACACCGCCACCGACATGGTCCTGGCGACGCTGCCGGTGGCGGCGCTGGCTGCGGGGGAGACCCGGGTGTTCGGCATCGGCAACCTGCGCCTGAAGGAGTGCGACCGCATCTCCGTCCCGGTGCGGGAGCTGCGGCGGATCGGCGTCGACTGCGAGGAGGGGGAGTCGGATATCGTCGTTCGGGGGAACCCGGGAGGCTATCAGGGGGGTGTCGAGGTCGACACCCACGAGGACCACCGCGTCGCGCAGATGCTGGCGGTTCTGGGCCTGCGCTGCCGCAGGGGGCTGACCCTCGCCGACGCCGAGACCGTCGGCAAGTCCTACCCGGCTTTCTTCGAAGACCTGATCTCTCTCGGAGCCGACATTGAGCTCCGCTGAAATGAAAGATCGGGCCCTCCGGAGCTCCGATTCGATCCCGCGCTTTCCATCAGGGAGACGCCCCGCCTCTGCGTGCACGGCTTCAGACAGGGAAGGTATCGACATGCCTTCCCGTGAAAGGTGCGGCGGGTGAAGATTTCGGGAGTCCGTGTTCTCGAGATCGAGGCCTCCCCGCGCGGCAACTGGATCCTCGTCGAGGTGCGGACCGATGCCGGGGTGACGGGAATCGGCGAGGCGAGCCAGGGCGGCAACGACCGTTTGGTGAAGGAGTGCCTTCTCCAGCTCGGGGAGCGGCTGGCCGGCGCCGACCCGACCCAGCCCGAGGTGACCTGGGACCGGCTGGCGCGCTCGCACGACATCATCGCCGGCTCCGGACGGGTTGCGGCGACGGCAATGAGCGCCGTCGACCAGGCGCTCTGGGATATCGCCGGGAAGGTTCTCGAGGTGCCGGTATGGCGCCTGCTCGGGGGCAGACGGCGCCGGCGGGTGCGGCTCTACGCCAACCTCAACCGCGGCACCCGCGACCGCTCGGTCGAGGGGTTCGCGCGCGCCGCCGCCGCCGCGGTCGATGCCGGTTTCAGGGCCGTCAAGTGCACCCCGTTCGACGAGATCAGGCATGACCGGCTCGACCGCGACGGAGTCGAGGAGGACCTCGATCTCGGCGTCGCCCGCATAGCCGCCTCACGGGAAGCGGTCGGTCCCGGCGTCGACCTGCTCGTCGACTGCCACTGCCGCTTCAACCTCGCCCTGGCGCGCAGGGCGGCGGAAAAGGTGCGCGGCCTCGGCCTCTACTGGTTCGAGGAACCGCTGCCGCGGGAACAGGTCAGAGAGATGTGCGCGTTGCGGGAGACCTCCGGGCTGACCCTCGCGGGAGGGGAATCGTTCTTCGGGCGCGAGGAGTTCTGGGAGTACGTCAGCCGGGGAGCGGTCGACGTCGTCATGCCGGCCGTCAAGCACGCCGGCGGCATCAGCGAGTGCCGGCGCATCGCCGCCCTGGCGGAGACCCGGAACATCCCGGTCGCCCCCCACAGTCCGGCCGGACCGGTGTCGACGGCCGCCGGGGTCCACCTCGCCGCCTCGATCGGGAACTTCCTCGTCCTGGAGTACGCCTTCGGGGAAGTGCCGTGGCGGGAGCAGCTGATCTCGCCTCCGGAGCGGGTCGAGGGGGGTTTCATGGCGGTGCCGGAGAGCCCCGGACTGGGGGTGGAGCTCAATCAGGAGATCGTTCAGGAGCATCTGGCATGGGAGGAAATTTCGTGAGACACACCGCCGTCAGGGTTGCCGCGGCCGCCGCCCTGGCCGGCCTGTCTTCCGGCACGGCCGCGGGGTTCGAGCTCGGCAATCACCCGGTCCGGGCGGAGCTCGTGGCAAGCCGCGCCCCGGTGCGGGCGGGGGAGCCGTTCGAGCTGGGGGTGAAGCTGGAGATCGACGACGGGTGGCACACCTACTGGCGTTACGCAGGCGCCGCCGGGGCACCGAGCCATGTCGACTGGAGGCTGCCGCCGGGACTGGAGGCCGGGGAGCTGCGCTGGGAAGCGCCGCAGAAGTACGACGAGCAGGGACTGGTCGTGTACGGATACGCCGACGAGACCATGCTCAGCGCCGAGGTCACCGGGGTCCCGGAGGCCGCCGATTCCCTCGCTATCGCCGCGGAGGTCAGCTGGCTGGTCTGCCGCGAGGTCTGCATCCCCGGCGACACCCTGTTGACCCTCGGGCTGCCGCTCGCAGGCGCCGCAGCGTCCGCCAACGAGGAGCTCTTCGAGAAGCACCGCCGGCGCATGCCCCGGCCCTGGGCCGGCCCGGAGGAGCCGGTGCGCCTCCGGCACCGGGTTTCAGGCGCGCCGGAGGGAGGGGAGACGGTCTCCCTGACCATCATCCCGCGGGGAGAAGACGTCGCAGTCGACGGTGCCACTCCGGACTTCTACCCGATCGAGGGGGAGAGCTTTCTGCTCGATCCCCCCACGCGCCGCGTCGATTCCGCCGCCTCGCAGGTGCATCTGGAGCTGAACCTGTACTTCGAAGGAGAGGAAAAGCCGGCAGAGCTGACCGGGGTGGTGGTGTACGAGAGGCCCGGGGACCCGGGGCCGTCGTACCGGACGGTCTCCCTCGATCTCGACGCCGGACGCCGCCCTGGCCTGTCGGCGATGGAGTTCACCGGCGCCGAGCCGGCGAGAGGTTCCCTGCCGGCGTACCTGCTCTTCGCCCTGGTCGGCGGGCTCATCCTCAACCTGATGCCCTGTGTCTTTCCGGTGATTTCCCTCAAGGTGCTGGGGTTCGTGTCGCAGGCCGGCGAGTCGCGCGCCCGCGCCAGGCAGCTCGGGCTGGCGTTCTCGGCAGGAGTGGTGGCGGCCTTCCTCGGGCTCGCCGGCGCGGTGCTGCTGCTGAAATCGGGGGGGGAGCAGATCGGCTGGGGGTTCCAGTTCCAGTCGCCGGCGTTCGTCATCTTCCTGTGCGCCCTGGTGTTCCTGTTGAGCCTGAGCCTGTTCGGCCTGATAACCGTGCGCATCGCCGTGGGGCAGGGGAACCTCGGGGGGCTCGCCGACGGGGAGGGGCTCGCCGGCAGCTTCTTCAACGGCGTCCTCGCGACGGTCCTGGCGACCCCCTGCACCGCCCCCTTCCTCGGCACCGCCCTCGGGTTCGCCTTCAGCCAGAGCGCCGGGGTCACCGTGGGGATCTTCCTGGTGACCGGACTGGGAATGGCGCTTCCGTACGTCCTGCTCGCCGCCGAGCCCGGCTGGCTCCGCTTCCTGCCGCGGCCCGGCCCCTGGATGGAGCGCTTCAAGCAGCTGATGGGGTTCCTGCTGGCGGCCACCGCCCTGTGGTTGCTGTGGGTTCTCGGCAAGCAGCTGGGGGTCGAGGCGGTGATATGGACCGCCGCCTTCCTGCTGGCCCTGGCCATGGCGGCATGGATCCCCGGGCAGTGGATCGACCTGCGCAGCTCGCGCCGGCAGCGGGCGGTCGCCTGGACGGCAGCGGCGGCCGTAACCGCGGCCGCCTACGGGGGCTTCCTGCACCCCCTGCTGGCCGCGGAACGGCAGCTTTCGGAAGCGCCCGCGGGGGAATCGTCCGGGTGGCTGGCGTTCTCGCAGGACGAGATCGAGCGCCAGGTCGCGGCCGGCCGCCACGTCTTCATCGATTTCACCGCGGAGTGGTGCTGGACCTGCAAGGTCAACAAACGGGCGGTGCTCGACACCGAGGAGGTGCGCGACCGCTTCTCGCGGCACGACGTCGCCCTCGTGCGCGCCGACTGGACGAACCGCAACCCGGAGATCACCGGCATGTTGAGGGCTTTCGGGCGCTCCGGGGTGCCGCTCTACGTGATCTTCCCCGGCGGCCGCATCGACGCCCCCCTGGTGCTGCCCGAGGTGATTACCTCCGGCATCCTCTTCGAGGCCCTGGAGGAGGCGGAAAACAGGCGTGCTTCAGCGTCGGGACCGGCCGGAAACCGCGGGGAAACCGGATCGTGAAGACGACGGTAGTGGGCAGTTACCCGGTCCCGGACTGGCTGGCGGCGATGCCGTCGAGGCAGGCGCTCGCCGACGCCATGGCGGCGGTGCTCAAGACGCAGGAGAACGCCGGCATAGACGTCGTCGCCGACGGCGAGCTCTCCCGGTTCGACGTCAACCACCCCGAAACCAACGGCATGATCGAGTACTTCGTGCGGCCGTTGCAGAACGTGCGCAGCGAGATCACCCGGGCGGACGCCGCCGAGTTCCGCCGGGACGAGGGGATGTCCTTCCGTTCCCGGCCCAGCGCCGTCGTCGAAGGGCCGCTCGCCGAGGGGACCCTCGACTTGCCGGGCGACTACCGGCTCGCCCGCGGCCTCACCCGCCGCCCCCTGAAGTTCACCCTGACCGGCCCCCACATGCTGGCCAAGACCCTTCTCGACCGCCATTACCGCTCGCCCCCGGAGCTCTGCCTCGCCCTTGCCGGCGTCCTCGCCGCTCAGGTGGCGGAGATCGACGCCGACGTCGTCCAGGTCGACGAGGCCAACCTCCCGGGTCATCCGCGGGAGTGGAAGTGGGCCCTCGAAGGGATCAACCGCATCCTCGACGCGGTGCCCGGGACGCCGGCGGTGCACCTCTGCTTCGGCAACTACGGCGGCCAGTCGATCCAGAAGGGGAGCTGGGAGCAGCTCGTCGACTACCTGAGCAGCCTGCGCTGCGACCACGTGCTGCTCGAGCTCGCCCACCGCGGCAACCGCGAGCTTCCATACCTCGGGCGGGTCGACCCGAAAATCCGCTTCGGCCTCGGCGTCGTCGACATCAAGTCGACGGTGGTCGAGAGCCCCGACCTCATCGCCGCCCGCATCGGGGAAGCGGCCAGGGCCCTCGGCGAGGAGCGCATCGCCTTCGTCAATCCGGACTGCGGCCTGTGGATGCTCAGGCGGTCGGTTGCCGACCGCAAGATCGAGGCGCTTGTCGCCGGACGGGATGCGTTCGCCGGCAGCTGAGCGGTCCGCCCGCGTCCGGGGGCCAGGACAGTGAGCACCGTTTCGGTCGTCGTTCCCGTGTACAACCGCAGGGAGCTCGTGGGCCGTGCCCTGGAGTCAGTGTCGGCCCAGACCTTCACCGACCACGAGCTCATCGTCGTCGACGACGCCTCGACGGACGGTACCTGGGAGTACCTCCGGTCAGCATGGGACGAGGCTCCGGTCCGGCTGCTGCGCCACGGGGTCAACTCCGGGGTGTCGGCGGCGCGCAACACAGCGATCGAGGCGGCCCGCGGCGACTGGATCGCCCTGCTCGATTCCGACGACGAGTGGAAACCGCGGAAGCTCGAGAAGCAGATGGCGGCGCTTGCGGAAAGCGGGCTGGCGGTCTGCCACACCGACGAGATCTGGATCCGCAACGGCGTGCGCGTCAACCCGCACAAGCACCACGCCAGGCATGGGGGCCGCGTCTTCCTGCACGCTCTTCCCCGGTGCGCGATCTCGCCCTCTTCCATCCTTCTGCGGCGCACGGTGTTCGACGCTATCGGCACCTTCGACGAGTCGCTGCCGGCATGCGAGGATTACGAGCTGTTCCTGCGGCTGACCTGCCGCTACGAAGTGCACTATCTCGAGGAGAAACTCACCGTCAAGTACGGGGGGCATGAAGACCAGCTGTCGCGGGCTCACCCCGCCATGGACCGGTTTCGCGTCCGGGCATTGGACCGGCTGCTGAAGGACGCGGCCGCGCCGTTGACGGCGGAAGAGCGGGCGGCTGCGCGCGACACCCTGGTGCGCAAGGCCGGCATCGTTCGCCCACGCTCGTCC
>JAPOZF010000126.1:0-1998 GCA_026706165.1 Gemmatimonadota bacterium | reverse complement strand
CACCCTCGTGCGCAAGGCACCCATCGGCCGCGACGGCGCGGTCAAGCACGGCAATCCCGGCCTGCGGGAAGCGATGGCCGAGTACCTGTCGCGCTGGGGGGCCGGGCCTTCCGGGGAGGACCCCGGGTCCCTTTCGTGAAGAGAGGGTTCAGCGGCACGGCCCGGCGACTGCACAAGCGGCACTATCACCCATCAACCACACCGGTTCCTCCTGGCTGAACTTGGTGGGATTCCTTGACTGTTGCGGGAAATCCGGGGCATAATCAGGGCAACCCCCACCACTGGCAGGAGGAGCGTTACCATGTATTTCGTCGTCTTCGCGACTCACAGAGAAGAAATGGGACAGGAGCGGCACCGTCTCCGGGACGGATTCGCCGCCTACCTTCAAGATCACGCCAAT
Source organism: Gemmatimonadota bacterium (assembly GCA_026706165.1). The sequence goes on along the minus strand of JAPOZF010000126.1, from coordinate 1,598 downwards.
CATCCTGACGTGATCGTTTACCACGGAGGGCCGACGCTCGGCGACGATGGAGAGTCCGTCAACGGCCTGCTCCTGGCGGTCGAGGCCCCCTCGCTCGAGGCGGCCCGGGCCTTTGTCGCCGACAGCCCCTATGGTCAGGCAGGGCTCTTCGCGGAATCCCACGTTCGGCAATGGAACTGGTTGACGGGGCGACCCGGCTGAGCTGATTACGGTTCACCGGGCACGCCGGTCCCTGGGGTAATGTCCCATCGGTTTGTCCCGGGTGACCGGCGGGAACTGCAACGATTGCAGCGGTCCTCGCCGGTCCCGGCCGGGGTCAGCCGGCGTGCACGTGCCGGGTTGTTGAGCGCCGACCATATCCCAGGTTCCGAGGTCGCCCGACGGACCGGCTACACCCCGTCCAGGTGAGCCGAATCCGGCGGCGCTTTGCCCAAACCGGCCTGGCGGCTTGCCGGATCGGCCCCGCCGCGGCCAAAGCCTGGCTCAAAAAGCATCCGCGGGTGCAGGTCCACTTCCCCCCCGGGTGGAGCTTCCTGGTTGAAGTCTGTTCGGCATCCTGACCCGCAAGCTGGTTCTCCGGGGTTCGTTCGATTCGATCTGCCCGCTGACCCGGCACACCCGCGACTGCATCAGCCACTGGAATCGCAACCCACATCCTCCTCGCGGCAGCGTTGCCCGGAGGTCTTCGGTATGGTTGGACAGCTCCATTTCTCCATGAGATGGGGTTTCGGCGAAAACGGGTCAGTTCCAGACAGGATTCCAAAGCCGAAATCAAGTAAAATCTTCTGGATATGAGGGAACTGTGAGCAGCGGCGACTCGCAACCGGATTCCGGCATCCGCTACGAACCGGACGAGAATCCTCCGTCGGTTCTGTCCCTGGGTTGCGGCCTGCAGCTGGTAGTTCTCGGCATAACCAGCATCATCTTCATCCCCACTATCGTCATCCGGGCCGGCGGCGGGAGCGACGCGTACCTGTCATGGGCGGTGTTCGGCGCGGTCGCCGTCAGCGGCATCTGCACGGCTCTGCAAGCGCTCCGGCTGGGCCGGGTCGGAGCGGGCTATCTGCTCTTCATGGGACCGGCCGGGGCCTTTATCGGGGTCTGCGTCAGCGCTCTCAACGAGGGCGGTCCACCCCTGCTCGCCACCCTGGTCGTCGCATCGTCGCTCGTCCCGATCGTGATTTCGATGCGGCTCGCCCTGTTCAGGCGGCTTCTGACACCGACCATCGTCGGTACCGTGAACATGCTGATACCTGCGACCGTGCTGCCGGTCGTATTCAGCCGCCTGGCCGACGCGCCGCACGATGTGGCGTTGGGTCCGGCGCTCACTGCTGTAGCCACGATTCTGGTCATCAGCGGCATCTCCCTGAAGGCGGGTGCGACGCTGCGTTTGTGGGCCCCCATCGCCGGGGTCATTGCAGGTTCGGCAATCGGCGGATCGTTGGGTCTGTACGACTTCGACCTGGTGGCCCGGGCCCCGTGGGTCGGTCTGCCCCGGGGCAGCTGGCCGGGTATGGGGCTCGACCTCGGTCCGGCGTTCGTGGGGCTTCTTCCGGCCTTCGTGTTCGTGTCCCTCATCGGCGCCATCCAGACGATCA
>JAPOZF010000093.1 GCA_026706165.1 Gemmatimonadota bacterium | reverse complement strand
CAGCATGTTCGCTCCTACGGCTCTTGGGATTCCGGCTTCCATATTCATGGTGGAAGTGATGTGGGACGGAGTGAAGATACTGAAGAAGAAAGGGGAGAATCTGATGGGGATGATATTCAAGAATTTTGAGAATAAGTGGGTTATCTCCAAGGCTTCGGCTCGATCATCGCGTGCATTGACGTGCGCTCGGAACCGGACCCATCAGAAGGGCAGGAGAAAGTGACCGCTCCGGCGATGTCCGCCGACATCTACATCCACCGGAACCCCGCGGGTGAAGCGGCAGCCACCTCGGCCACGGGAGGCCGCGTCGTCGCCGGCGGCGCGGACGCCTCCGCGGTAATACAGCAGGCCGTCGACAGCCTGCCCGCCGAAGGCGGCCGCATAACCATCGCCGCCGGCACCTGGGACCTGACCTCGACGGTGACAGTCGAGGACCGGCACGGGGTCCACCTGCAGGGGGCCGCCCGCGGCATCCGGGGCGGCGGCGGCACCGTCCTGAGGTCGGACCGGGCCATCGACCTGCTCGACATCTCCGGCAACCGCATCAAGGCGGCCGGGGTCACCGTCAGCGACCTGCACCTCGTCGGCTCGGGGAAGGAGAACGGCAGGGCCGGCATCCTCGTGCGCGGCGCCACCGACCTGCTGTCGCTGCACAACGTCGGCGCCAACCACTGCGGCATCGGCTTCCACCTGCGCGGCGGCGGCGGGGAGCGGGGGCCGGTGGTCGACGCCGCCCAGATCCAGTTCTGCGACCCCCAGGTCAACGGCGTCGGCCTCAAGATCGAGCGCGGCCACTACGTCAAGGTGGTCGGCGGCGAGTTCTCGGATTGCGGCGATTGCGGGATTCTGCTTTCCTCTCCCGAGAGCGGGTACGAGCGCAACCAGGGGATCCGGATCGTCGGGGTCACCGGGGTGCGCAACGGCCGCGCGGGAATCCGGGTCGGCCGCAACACCGAGGACACGACGGTCACCGGCGGCAGCGACTTCGGGGGCACCCGCGGCGGCAGCGGCGTCGTCGTCGACGGCGAGGGGGGCGGCCGGGACCCGGCCAACACCATCGTCAGCGGGGTCCACGCCTACAACAACCGGGAAGCGGGGATTCTCGTCCGGAGCGCGGAACAGGTGGTGATCCAGGGGTGCATCTGCTCCGTCCACGACCACGTCAAGGTCGACGACGCCGGACAGCGGTACGGAATCCGCGTCGAGGCCGGCGCGCGGAACGTGCTGGTGCAGGGAAACCTGGCATACGGCAACCGGGAGCAGGGGGTATCGGACGCGACGGGCGAAGCCATGGTCGCCGGCAACTGCGACTCGTGAGCGGTCCCGGTCCAGGCGGCAACACGCCCCCCGACCCATTTGAACGGAGGATCCGTGTCCGCGGACTCCGGCGGCATTGACGTTGATGACCCCGACGGAACCAGTTCTCGACCCAATCCTTCCACCTGTCGCCGATAACAGTGGAACACAGAACTCACCGGGACCCGCTCCGGCGGCGTCCCCGAACTCGATCGCCGGAGGAATGACATGCCAAGTCCCGTACGCATCGGCGTAATCGGCGCCGGTTCCGCCACCTTCAGCCTCGGCCTCGTCAAGGACCTCTGCCTGACGCCCAACCTCGAAGGGAGCGAGGTCCACTTCATGGACATCGATGCCGAGCGCCTCGACGCGGTCACCCGCATGGCGGGGCGCTACACCGACGAGGTCGGCGCGCGGCTGCGCTTCCAGCAGACCACCGACCGCGGCGAAGCGCTACGCGGCTGCGACTTCGTCATCGACACCGCCATGGTGCAGAGCCATCACCACCAGGCCGACATGAGGGAGCTGATGGCCAGGCACGGGTACTACTACCGCGGGGTCGAGGCCGGCTCCTTCTACCAGTTCGGCGTCATGATGGAGCTTGGCCGCGACATGGAGCGGCTGTGTCCGGAGGCGTGGCTGATCCAGTCGGGCAACCCGGTGTTCGACGGCTGCACCCTGATGGCAAGGGAGCTCCCGGTCAGGATCTGCGGCCTCTGCCACGGGCATCTCGGGTACCTGCACATCGTCGACGAGCTCGGCCTCGACCTCGACCGCGTCGACTTCGAGGCGCCCGGGGTCAACCACTGCATCTGGATGACGAGCTTCCGCTACGACGGCGAGGACGCCTACCCCCTGATCGACCGCTGGATCGAGGAGGAGGGGGAGAACTACTGGGCGACCCACGAGGCGGGCTCGACCCACGACATCCAGCTGGCGCGCGGCACCATCCACCAGTACCGCATGTACGGGCTGATGCCGATCGGCGACACCCCGCGGCGAGGCGGCTGGTGGTATCACACCGACATCGACACCAAGAAGCACTGGTACGGGGAGCCGTTCGGAGGGCCTGACACGCACATCGCGAGGCCGGTGTTCGTCGAGCGCCTCGACCGCAGGATGGAGCAGGTGCGGGCCGCGTGCGCCGACCCGGAGGCGCGCATGACGGAGGTCTTCGGCACCACGCGCACCCAGGAGCAACA
>JAPOZF010000231.1 GCA_026706165.1 Gemmatimonadota bacterium | reverse complement strand
CCGAGGCGATCGAGCGGATGCTCTGCCCCCGGGAGATCGCGCGGCTGATTTCAGCATCGCGGGCGGCATACCGGCGTCTGCCCATGTTAGGGTCTCCCGGTCGGCGCGACAGAACTGTGGGGCGCCGGTCCGGTTCCGAGCCGGGCCGGCGTCCTCCGCAGCCACTCCGGCGTCCTGAAGAGCCTGGACGGTTCGTTCGGGACGCCGGTGCGGGCGGCTACAGGCGCTAAAGCGGTACGGGACCGGTCTTCGTCCGGGCTATCGGGGCGAGGCGCCTTGCCCGGGAGTGTCGCCCCCCTGAGCCCCCTTCGGCGCGTCGCCGCGCTCCACGGCGTCAACCCGGAGGTTGAGGGCTTCGAGGCGGGCGGGGGGCGCTTCCATGCGCCGGTCGAGGCCGTCGCGGGTGCTGTCGATACGGGCGCCCAGGGCATGGATCTCGCCCTTGAGTTCGATCCGAACGGCGTTGATCTCGTTCTTGAGCTCGATACGCGTGCTGTCGAGGCGCTCGTTGAGCGTATCGAGACGACCGCTGAACGTATCGAGACGACCGCTGAACGTATCGAGACGACCGCTGAACGTATCGAGACGACCGCTGAACGTATCGAGACGGGCATTGATGTCGTCGAACTTGCCGTACATCGGCGCGACCAGAAGGGCAATGAGGCCCAGCGTGATGGCGGGCGTAGCCCAAGTCTTGAGCGTTTCCTTGACGGTGTCCATGGCGGAACCTCCGGACAGTCGGGGAGTATAGGGTCCGACAGGCCGCTGGGAAAGCAGTATCCCGGATCCGGCCTGTACGCCCTTCGGCCGCTTTTCTTCAACTCCTCTCTGCGGCATGGACAACCGATTGCGTGCATTGAAACGAGGTTGGCTTTCGGGCATGGCCGGAGGGGGGCTGGGACAGCCTGAAACGGTGAATGCCCGGCCCGGGAGGCCGGAGCGATATCGCGGCGACCGTGACAGCCGGACGATCCCGGCATAGCATCGGACGGGCACTCACCACCGGAGTTGACGGCATGAATACGCGAGGGGCGATGCGACAGCGCGGTCCTGCCCGCAAGGCCAGCTACCGGGACGTATTGGACGCGCCGGCGCACATGGTTGCGGAGATCGTCGAAGGCGCCTTGCATATGCAACCGAGGCCGGCTTTCCGTCACGCCATAGCAGGTTCGTCGCTCGGCGTGGAACTCGGCGGACCGTTCCAGAAAGGGCGCGGCGGACCCGGCGGCTGGTGGATCGTTGACGAGCCCGAGCTCCATTTCGGCGAAGATATCCTGGTGCCGGACCTGGCCGGCTGGCGTCGGGAGCGAATGCCCGAACCGCCGGATGAGGCTTACATCACGCTGGCGCCGGACTGGGTTTGCGAGATTCTCTCCCCCTCGACCCGCAAGTTCGACCTTGAAGAGAAGCGTCCGGTCTATGCGCGCGAAGGCGTCGGTCATCTCTGGCTTGTCGATCCGGCGGCGAGGACGCTGGAGGCCTTCGCCCTGGAAGACGGGGCCTGGACGCCGGCCGGGGCAGCGCGCGACGATGAGCCGGTGTCCTTTCCGCCCTTCGAGGCAGTGAGCTTCCCGCTGGGGGCGCTCTGGCCCTGACGCCGTCCGAGCCGAACTGTATGGGGCGGTTCGGTCGATCCCGGCATCGCACTCGATATGCCCGCAGCCCGGGCTGACGATGCAGCAACCGGTAATGGGGTTCCGGGTGGCGTCGGTCCACTCGATTTCGGTCTTGTCAGCCATTACGAACCCGATCGAGAAGGGCGTCGAGGGTCGCGGGCCTGGCGCCGGCCTTCAGGCATTCCAGAAGCTGGCGGTGGCGATCCGGGGACATGCCGGCGATCCGGACGAGGTCCCCCTTGCGCTCGGCAATGGGCGTTTCGGCCAGCCCGGCCTGCAGGGCTGCGGGAATGCGTTCGGCGATGCGCACGGAGATCTGGATGGATCGGGAGGTGCAGCCGAGCAGGCAGGCTGCGAAGTTGGTGAAGCCGGTCCGCTCCGGCGCGGAATACTCGCGTCGAGCGCCGGTTTCCCGGCGGGCGCGGAAGGAAGCGGACCGGCGGTCGCCGCCATGCGCGGCCTGCGGATATTTCCGTTCATGGCGACGTTTCCCTTGCAGCAGCGCCTGGGCCTGCTCCAGGGCGGTGAGCCGGCGGAAACGCTCGGGAAAGTCGGGCGCATCGGGGAGAGGAAGAAGATCGGGCACTTGCCTTGCTTTCGATGGTTGCGGGCGGGCGGGGCAGTCAAAGCGAAGGAATTTGAAGTCCCGGAGGCACTACGGAAATTTCAAGTTGAGGGATTTTCAAATTTGAGGCCCTAGCCCGGACCGGGCAGACCCGGAAAAGCTGGTGGCGGGAGCTTCAAAGTGAGGGATTTTCACCTTTGAAGGCGGTTTGGCCGGGGCGCACCCGAAAAAATTGGCAACTGGCCTGGCGCATGCGGGACGATCAGTCATGGGAAGGCTGCCCGGCGTCCCGTTCGGCCTTGATGAGTTCGAACCAG
>JAPOZF010000521.1 GCA_026706165.1 Gemmatimonadota bacterium | reverse complement strand
GGGCGAGAATGCCGAGAAGTCCTACATGCCCGACCGCACGAGCAGCGACCTGGAGCGCTACTCGCGCGGCTACAGCACGCGGCTCGATAACGCGGTGGGACTCCTCCGCGCCGGCAAACCCGCCGACGCCATCGCCGTCCTGGAGAGGATGTACCGGGAGCGGCCGCAGGACCTGATGGTCATGAACAACCTCGCGGTGGCCTACCGCCGGGTTAACCGCGCTCGAGAGGCCCTCGCCATCCTCGATGCGGGCCTCGAGTTTCACCCGGGAGCGTTCGGGATATACATCAACAAGGCGGATTGCCTCTCCTCGCTGAAGCTGTATCCGCAGGCACTGGCAGCCGCAGAGGCCGCCATCGAAATAGCCCCCCAGGTCGCGCAAGCTCACTTCGAGCGCGGCAAGGCGCTCCTGTTCATGGGAGAGTTCGCCCCGGCGCGCGCGTCTCTTGAAACCGCCATCGGTCTCGACAACAGCCGCCCCGGTTTCCACCAGTTTCTCGCCCAGGCGTGCCTCCGGCTCGAGGACCGCACCGGGGCGCGAGCTGCGCTCGAAGAGCTTCTCCGGCTCACTCCGCAAAATTACACCGTCCCCATCAACGTCAGCCTCGGGACTCTCTGCGTGGATCTCGAGGACTGGACGTGTGCGAAGCGGGCCCTCGAGGCGGCGCGCAAACTCATGCCGGAGCACAGAGCCGTGAAGCAACTCGGGCAGTACTACCGGCAGCGGAAACCGTGATGCTGGCGCGGGTAGTGTCCGCCGCCGCCGTTCTGTTCGTCGCCAGCCTCGGCTGTGAGGAGCGGACGCCGACCACCACGGGCACGAACGAGACCCCCGGGCCCGGCGGATCTCCGTGGTTCGAGGACCGGACCGCGGGGTCGGGCATCGACTTCCTCCACACGTCCGGCAAGAAGCGGTTCTGGTATCCGGAGATCTTCGCCGGCGGCGTTCTCCTCCTCGATTACGACGGGGACGGGCTCCTCGACGTCTACCTCGTGCAGGGCGGCGAGATCGCCCCGGAGGGAGGAGATTCGCCGGGGAACCGCCTGTACCGGAACCTCGGGGACTTTCGCTTCCAGGATGTGACGGAGAGCGCCGGGGTAGGAGACAGAGGCTATGGAATGGGCGGCACCGTGGCGGACTACGACGGCGACGGCGACACCGACATCTACGTCACCAACCTCGGGGCGAACGTCCTCTATCGAAACGAGGGCAACGGCCAGTTCACGGACGTCACCGCCGCCGCCGGAGTCGGCGATGTGAACTGGAGCGCGAGCAGCGTCTTCTTCGACGCCGACGGCGACGGAGATCTGGATCTCTACGTGGCGGACTATCTGCGCTGGTCGATCGCTACCGACGTCGAGTGTTTCTCCGGATCGGGGCGGCGGGTCTACTGCAACCCGAACAACTTCCAGGCGTCGCAGCCTGACGTGCTCTACCGCAACGAGGGCGGGGGGCGCTTCACCGACATCAGCGCCGAGGCCGGCATCCTCGAGGCGCGCGGCAACGGACTCGGCGTCGTCGCCGGGGATTTCGGCGGCGACGGCCGCATAGATCTCTACGTCGCCAACGACGGCATGGCCAACCAGCTGTGGATCAACCAGGGCGGTCTGAAGTTCGTCGACGAGGGACTCTCCTCGGGGACGGCATTCAACGCCGTCGGCGAGGCGGAGGCCGGCATGGGTATCGCCGCCACGGACGTCGACGGCGACGGGGATCTCGACCTGTTCGTCTCACACCTCAGGGAAGAAACGAACACCTTCTATCTCCGGGATACCGACCGCTTTTTCGAGGATATAACGAATCGCACCGGGCTCGGCTCGACGAGCTACGAGTTCACCGGGTTCGGGCTCGGCATCATCGACTTCGACCGCGACGGCCTCCTCGACATCTACGTGGCGAACGGCCGGGTCAACTACTGGGACCCGGTCAAAGACCCGGAGGACATCTACGCGGAATCGAATCAACTCTTCCGCGGGGTCGGTGTCCTCAGATTCGAGGAAGTCGTTCCCCGGGGAGGCACCGCCGCACCGATCGTCGAGACCAGCCGCGCCGCTGCCTTCGGAGACCTCGACAACGACGGCGCCGTCGACATCGTCGTCGGCAACCGCGATGCGAAAGCCACGGTTTTGCGCAACACCGCCGGTTCAGGGGGACATTGGGTGCAGTTCGCCGTCCGCGACCGCGATGGGCGGCATGCCCTGCACGCCCGGCTGCGCATCGATGCCGGCGGCGTGTCGCGCTGGCGGCGCGTGGAGCGGGGGTACAGCTACTGCGCCAGCAACGACCCCCGCGTCCACTGCGGGTTGGGATCGGCGGCTGCGGTAGACGCTGTCACGGTGTACTGGAACGACGGCGCCACGAGCGAATTCGGACCCTTCGAAGTCGACCGGGTTCACGTTCTGCGGCGAAACTAGGGTTCTGTCCTATCAATATCCTGCAAGTCTTCCGCCGATCCATTTCAGGGGAAAGATCGCGGTTTAATGGAATCCTTATCAGGTGCGATTTTTCC
>JAPOZF010000808.1 GCA_026706165.1 Gemmatimonadota bacterium | reverse complement strand
CAGGCCCTGGGCAACCGCTGGACCACCCTCGAGGTCGAATGCGAGAGCCCAGCCGAGAGGATCTACCGGCGCCTCGGTTTCCGCCGCATGCACTTCCGCCCGCGCTACGCCAGGGCCCTGGAGAACCTCGATTGAATCAAATGCCGCGGGGGGCGGTTGAATCCGGGCGGGAGGATGGGGGCGGCCTCGATTTTCGCCCGTTCGGACATCGCAGTTATCTCTGACACAGGAGGAGAAGCATGGAAGCATGGGCCGGCGGCAACGCCCGGTACATCGCCGAAAAAGGACTGACCAGCCGCGAACGCGAGGTTCCAGAGCCGGAGGTTGCGGTCGCCATGGAGGCCGGCAAGGTGTACGCCACGGCCGACCTGCCTGGCATCGCCATCGCCGAAGGGGTGAGGGCTTCCGTTTCGTGGGGGCGCGGCACCCTGCTGGAATGGCTCGAGATCGAGCCCGGGGCCCTGTACCCGGAACAGACCCTGCCCGGCGAGCTGATCACCGCGGTGCAGGGCGGCTCGGCCATCTGTGAGGTCGACGGCAGGGAAGTCGAGCTCGGCGGCAGGTCGTTCCTCTACCTGACCGAAGGAATGCGGCGGACCCTGCGGGCGGGGGCTGACGGTTTCGTCGCCATGGAGGTGTTCTCGCCCGTGCTGGCAGGGCACCTCGCGCTGGCCGGAACGAAGCTGCAGGCGGATGCGGAGGTTGGTTTTCCCGACCAGGGGATCGAGCCGTCGCTACGGGCCGGGGTGGTGTACCGGTTCGAGGACATCCCGCGGCAGCCGGTCGTCATGCCGGGGCGGGAGTCGCTGCCCCCGACCGCCCGTACCACCCTGATGTGGGGCCGCAACTTCATGCTCAGCTTCATCCGCATGGACGGCGGCTCCTCCTTCCCCCACCACTTCCACCCGGAGGACCAGCTGATGATGGTCCTGCAGGGAGAGATGGACGAGGGGATAATCGACGACTGGCTGCCGATGAAGGATCGCGACGTGATCCTGCAGCCGGGAGGGATGGTGCACGCCGCTCGCATAGGCCCGGGCGGGGTCGACGTGGTGGACGTGTTCTGGCCGGTGCGGCCCGACTACATGGCGATGGCGCTTGAGCACCGGGCGGGTTCCTGAGCGGATTCGGCAACCCGATGAAACAGATCGTTCGACAGCTCGACATACTCCGTACCCTGCAGGCCCGGCGCTACGGAGTGAACGTGCACGAACTGGCCGAGGATTTCAGCGTGACGGTCCGCACCGTGCAGCGCGACTTGAGGGACTTGGAAGAGGTTGGGTTTCTGCTCGACAAAGATCGGCGGGACGACCAGCACGTCTATTACCAGCTCCAGAAAGAGACCGGGATACCACTGAACTTTCCGGTCATGGAGGTCGCCGCCATGATCTTCGCCGAGCGCGCCGGCCTGGGGCTTGTGGGAACCCCCTTCGGGGAGGATCTGCGCTCGGCGGTACGCAGGCTGACCAACGCCATGCCCGAGGAGATGCGGCGGTTCCTCGAGCGGGCCGCCGAGGCATACGTGCCCCTGGCGCGCGGGCACAAGCCGTACGAGGAGGCCCGGGAGCTGCTCGAGAAACTGCACGAGGCCATTCTCGAGCGCCGCGTCTGCCGGGTGAGCTACCGCCCGCCGTGGGCGGAGGCTGCAAGGAAATACGAGATCGAACCGCTGCGCCTCCTGCATTACCGGGGCGGCCTGTACGTGATCTCCCGGGTGCCTTACTACGACAGCCTGATAACGCAGGCAGTGGAACGCTTCGAGACGGTGGAGGCGACGGGGGAGACGTTCGAGCCTCCGGACCACCTGCCGATAGAGGAGCGCGTGAGCGACGCCTTCGGGGTCTCGTACGAAGAACCGATGGAGGTTGCGGTCCGGTTTTCCGAGGAACAGGCCCCATATATTAGAGAAAGGATCTGGCACCCCAGCCAGGAGCTTGAGGAGTTGCCGGACGGAAGGGTGGTGCTGCGGCTGCGGGCGGGCGGGTTCTTCGAGATCAGAAGCTGGGTGCTGAGCTTCGGGGCTGCGGCCGAGGTGCTGCAGCCGGAAGAGTTGCGGGAGGGGGTTCGGGAGGAAATGCGCGCGGCGCTGGGGCTATTGAGGAAAGGCAGTGAAGGAGGCTGACCCATGGGCAGCGACTCACGGATACTGTTGATCCAGGAACGCCTGGAGAACGATCTAATTCTTGGCGAGAGTCACTTCCGCGAGTTCAAGAGTGCTCTGGAGGGATCTGAACGGAAGCGCCGGCGGCAGGTGAGCCTGGTAGCCAGAGACATTGGCGAGACACTCGTGTCATTCGCCAATGCGGATGGAGGGACGTTGATCATCGGCGTCGAGGACGACGGTTCCGTATCCGGCCTCCCTTACGGGCAAGACAAGCTGGAAGTGCTTGAAAACGCGCCAAACACTCATGTCCACGCCGACACGCCCCTGCCTGGAGTCAGAACCCGTCTGGTACCGATAAGAAACGAGACCGTTCTGGTTTTCGAAGTTCAGAAAGGAACTCGATATATCCA
>JAPOZF010000468.1 GCA_026706165.1 Gemmatimonadota bacterium | reverse complement strand
CGAAACGGAGACCGGGGGGGTCCTCGGCGGCTGGTACCTCGACGGGTCGGACGGCACCGTCCTGCGCGCCCTCGACATGCGGACCCCGGAGGATTTCATCCAGCTCGAGAAGTCTCTGGAGTGGAGGGACCTGGTCAGCGATGTCTACAAGGACAACAACACCGCCCGGGTGCGCATGATGGCCGAGTCCTTCGAGCTGCGCAAGCTGCGCTTCTTCCAGCAGCGCAACGACGACCCCACGGGGCGATTCTCGGGCACCTACGGAGCCGCCGGCCACTTCAACGAGCTGCAGATGTTCGGGCGCGGCTACCCCGCCGAGGTCAGCTTCACCTCTCCCGAGATCGTGCTGCTGCCGGGGGTCGCCAGGGAGGAGGCGGTCGGGGTGCGCGAGCGCCGCGTCCTGTCGGAAATCCGCTGGGAGGCGGAGGCCGTGGTGCGGGAGGTCGATCCGCAAACCGGGCAGGCCGTCGAGAGCACCGGGCCCCTCGACCTGAACCCGGCGGTGGAGCTGTGGCTGCAGACGCGCACCAGCGACACCATCGACTCGCTGTTTTCCTACTTCCAGGTCGCCACCACGGGCACGAAGAGGCGAGCCGAGATCGAGGTGGCCGACTACGAGGCGCTCGTCGAACTGTGGGATGTGTTCCGCGCCTGGGAGGCCCTTCCCGAAAGCGCGCAGATAACCCTGCGCGATCACAGCGACGGCGACGATGACGGGGACGGGGTGGCCAACGAGGATCCGATAGACGGGTTGGACAATGACGGCGACAAGCTCATCGACGAGGATGCCGGGGCGGGCGAGAGCGGCGGGCCCCAGTCGATTCGCGGAGCCGGGACCATCGAGCTGACCAGGCACCAGCGCCGCCAGGACGACGACGGGGACGGCGCCGAGGACGAGGATCCCATCGACGGGATCGACAACGACGGCGACTTCCTCGTCGACGAGGACGGAAAAAAGGCGGCTCAACCCCGCCAGGAAGCCGAGCGGGTGGTGACGCCGGTTTTCGCCGGTTGGAGCGCCTGGAGCGAGCCGTACAAGGCAATCGGAACCGAGGCGAGGGCGGAGATCACCTCCCCGAGCCCGCGGAAATTCCTGCAGGCCCGGGTCACGATCCGGTCCGAGGATCCCGAGGTCACCGCGCGCATCCGCTCCCTGAGGGTTGACTTGGCCGTGCCGATCAGCACCGACCTGGCCGGAGAGCTGGCGGTGCTGACCGACGCCGGCCGGCAGCTGAGCGGCCTTGCGGCGGCGCCGGAGGATTACCGGGCGCCGCAGGGCGTCGAGCCGCTGGAACGGACGCCGTACGCCTTCTTCGTGCGCGCCGCCGGGCCGGATCCGAACGCACCGGAAGCGGCCGGGGGGTTCGACGAGATCCTGCTGCTGACCCCGTCGCGGGCCCACCTCACCGGGGTGCGCCTGGGACGGGTCGCCGTCGAGGACCTCCCCGGGGCCGAGAGCAAGGCCGATCGCCGGGCCGGGGGCAGCGTCTTCGAGCGCGCCTTCCTGCCCGGGGAGGGGGACGGCGGTTTCCGCGACGGCGAGGGCAACGAGCTGATCGCAACCGCCTCGGGCGACTCGCTGCTGCTGCGTTTTCCCGGGTCGGTGAACGCCGGGTTCCCGGAAAACGAGAACGCCCTCGTCGAGCTGCGCTTCGAGACCCGGACCCTGAGGGCGGGCAGCGAGTTCGCCGCCCTGGTGCGCAACGCCGCCGGCTCCGGCGTCTTCCAGCGCGTCGAGTCCGAGGGGCGCGACGCCACCGAGCTGGTGGACAGCGGCACGGCGCGGCCCGGTATCTTGCAGGCCGGCGAGATCGTCGGCGAGATCCGCGTTCCCGAGGTGTTCACACCGAACGGAGACGGGGTCAACGACCTGCTCCATATCGAGTTCACCGTCCTGACGATCCGCGAGGACCGCCCGGTCGAGGTCGCTCTCCACGACCTCTCGGGCCGGCGGATAGCGAAGGCGGCGCCCCTGGGCAGGGCGGGAAAGACCCGAAGCGGAACCGTGAGATTCACCTGGGACGGCAGGGCCGGGGAAGGGATGGCCCCGCCCGGGATCTACATCGCCCGCGTGCAGCTGAATACGGACGCGGAGGATTTCGAGGCCGTGAGGCTGGTCAACGTCGTCTATTGATCCGGGATGATACCTGCGCGCGTAACGATGAGCGTACGAACGAGGGCGTCCCGATGCGGGGTGCAGCGTGGCCGAATTCACGCGGAATGGCGCGCGCCGGCTCTTGCATGCCGGCATTCACAAGGGAGGGTTTAGCGTGAACGAGCGAGGCAAGGGAGCCGGCGGGCTCCTGGTGTCCCGTCGCAGAGATAGATTGACAAAATCGGGATGCCGAGGCGCCCGGCTCACAAGGCGCCTGAGCGAGTCGTACCGAGGGTGTACGGCGAGCGAAGGCAACGCCGTGAGCCGGGATGGATCGGCGTCCCGATGTCGAGATATTTCTGCGACGAGGCACTAGTGTATAGTCTCAGAAATAACTAGCATAATATCCGCGTCGTGGGTATCTTCT
>JAPOZF010000768.1:1318-2523 GCA_026706165.1 Gemmatimonadota bacterium | reverse complement strand
CGGGGATGGGGGGCTGTGGTTTGCCGCCGCCGTTCCTGCACTGGAAACACGAGGGGCCGCGGCAATGCGCCGCGGCGGCGCTTTCACCGGCAACTCGTCCCCCCGGTAACCGTCCCAATCTCAACCCCCCGGACAAGGAAAAACCGTGAACGACTTCGAACAGGCTGTGCACGAGATCGAGATCTACGGTTTCACCGTGCTCGAAGCGGTGCTGGATGCCGCGGAGGCCGCGCAGATGCGCGAGGCCCTGATCCGCTGCGACCGGGAGGTCGGCACCGAGCACGCCCACCGGGGATCGGCTCGGCACGTCGCCAACCTGCCGGTGCTCGACCCGGTCTTCTTCCGCTGAATCGACCACCCGCGCACCCTGCCGCTGCTCGAGCACTTCCTCGGGGAGAACCTGATCCTCGGCAGCCTCAACTCCCGCATCGTGCGCCCCGGCGACGGCCACCAGGAGTTCCACAGCGACATCCCCGTCGGGATGCTGAACATGGCCTCGCCGGTGATGATGAACACGGTCTGGATGCTCGACGACTTCAGCCCGGAGAACGGCGGCACCCGGGTGGTGCCGGGGTCGCACAAGAGCGGGTTGGGAGCCCCTGCCGAGGGGTTCGAGATCGCCCACGTCGTGCAGCCGTCGGCGCCGGCGGGGAGCGTGCTGGTGTTCAACGGCCAGTGCTGGCACGCCGGGGGAGCCAACAACAGCAGTGCCGACCGCCACGCCCTGTTCGGGCACTACCGCAAGCACATGCTGGTGTTCCAGCTCGATCCCCACGACGGGTTTCCCGCGGAGTGGTACGGACAGCTCAACCAGCGCCAGAAGGAGCTGCTGCGCATGCAGCGCGGGCTCGGGGCCCTGCACGCCGCCGACAGCCATTTCCGCTGATCCTGCCCCCCCGCGGAGCCGCGGGATCGCCGGCATGCCAACTGTTCGGACACCTCGAAGCTGTCGAGCTGGACATACGGCCCGTCAACGAGCCCGGCGAAGTCGGGCATCAGCGTCCTGGTGACGCGCCTCCCGGCCGGCGGGGCCAACCCTTCACGCGCCGGAATCCGCACCATTCTGCATCCCGGTTTTGGCGGGGCTGCGGCGGAACAGCCTGTCGAACTCCGGGTCCATCGCCCGGCGCCACTTCCGCGGCTTCAGCGGCGGAGAGGTACCCGGGAAAGACGGTGGACCTCTCTCTTCTACTCCTCCAGGTTTT
>JAPOZF010000768.1:0-1308 GCA_026706165.1 Gemmatimonadota bacterium | reverse complement strand
CATGCCTTGCCGAGGTCCATGACGTCGCCGCCGCAGATCACCAGGTCGCAGCCGCCCTCCATCGCCGCCTCGAGGAGCGGCCCGGGAAGGGTGAAGATGCCGCTGAGCTTGCCTGCGGCCTTGGCCTTCTCGATGCAGGAGAGCACCATCCCGCGCAGCCGCGGGTCGGTCATCTGCCCGGTGACCCCGAGGTTTACGGAGAGGTCCCCCGGCCCGAGGAAGATGCCGCTCAGCCCCTCGACGGCGAGGATCTCGCCGGCGTTGGCGACCGCCTCGGGGGTCTCGATCTGGGTGAAGAGGAAGGTGCGCTCGTTGGCCCGGGCCATCGCCTTCACCGGATCCTCGAGGCCGAAATCCATGCCCGGGGTGCGGGTGTTGTAGCCGCGCGCCCCCACGGGGGCGTACTTGCCGTACTCGACCACCCTGCGGGCGTGCCCGGCGTCGTCCACCATCGGCACGACGAGGATGCGGGCCCCCGACTCCAGGGCGCGCAGCACGTTGTTGCGCTCGCCGTCAGGCAGGCGCACCAGCGGGGCGGTGCCGCCGGCCTCGGCCGCGGTGCACATCGCCTCGACGCGCTCGAACCCGGCGGGGCCGTGCTCCATCTCGATCCAGACCGCCTCCCAGCCGATGCGCGCCGCCAGCCGGACGAGCAGCGGCGAGCCGCTGTTGACGGTGACGCCGCGCACCCGGCGGGGCCCGCCCGCGGCGTCGAGAAACAGGTTGTCCATTGGTCGCTCTCCTCGGCCCCGGGAACTTTGCGGTGAGGGCGGCTCCGGCGGCCCGGGTGGTAGTTTGGAACTGGTCCTTCTGTTCTCCTGTGCCCGCTTCAGAGTATGGGAGCCGGCGGGAAAAGTCCATCCGCCGCGGCCTTGCGTCGCGGCCGGCGGGGCGGCTTGTTCAACCGCCTGCCAGCCGGTTGAACACTGGCAGGGGCGACTTGTCTTCGGCCGCCCCGATCCGGGCTCCTCTGCAGCAGATTTTCCGACGGCCGTCATTGCCGGCCGGCCGAGGGCGCGCAACAAACCAGGAGTTGATCCCGTGGAGTACGACCTGCAGCTCAAGATCGCCGAGTTCAAGATCAACGGCTTCACCCTCTTCGAGGATCTCGTCGCTCCCGGAAAGATCGACGGGCTCTGCGCCGCCTTCATGCCGCTGCTCGAGCACGTCCGGGCCCGCGAGACCGAAATCGGCGCCGCCGAGGTCGGCGACCTGCGCACCGGCAAGGGGCGCATGCAGCTGCCCTCCCGCTACACCCTGAACTGGCCGCTCGACCCGCCGTTCCTCGCCCCGGAGATCTACGCCAAC
>JAPOZF010000298.1 GCA_026706165.1 Gemmatimonadota bacterium | reverse complement strand
CTTTGCCGATTTCGACAACGACGGCGACCCGGACGTGTGCGCCGAGATGGGGGGCGCCTACCCCGGCGACCGCTTCGGCGACACCCTCTACGAAAACCCGGGATTCGGCAATCGCTGGCTGTCGGTCAGGCTGGTGGGAACCGGCTCCAACCGCTCCGCCATCGGTGCGCGCATAAAGGTCAAGGTCGACACTCCCGACGGGCCTCGATCCATCTACAAGTCGGTCGGAAGCGGCGGCTCGTTCGGCGCCAACCCGCTGCGGCAGACCATCGGTCTCGGGGATGCCGTCCGGATCGAGAACCTCGAGGTGCACTGGCCGTCGACGGGGCGAACCCAGCTGTTCCCGAGTGTTCCCATGGATACCTTCATCGAGGTCGTCGAGGGCAAGGACCGGTTCACGCGTCTCGACCTGACCAGCTACCGGCTGGGAGGTTCCTGACTTGGACACCCTCCGCCTCCTTTCCGGCTCCCTGCTCTGGTGGGTGCTGGCCGGTTCGATTTCCGGATGTGAACAGGACCTGCCCGCCCCATCGCCCCCGCCGGGGCACCCGGACAGGGACCGCCACTACCGGCAGGGCAACGCCCACCTTCAGGAAGGTCGTTTCCAGGAGGCTACCGAGGCCTACGGCGCCGCCGTCGCCCTGGATTCCCTGTACGCCCCCGCCTACTGCTACCTCGGCAACGCCTACGTCGGGCTGTGGCGCTGGGAGGATGCCATAGCCGCTTACCGGACCGCCATCCGCCTCGATCCGACGTTCCTCCCATCGTATCACAACCTCGACGCAGCCTACGGCGAGCAGGGGCGGTACCCCGAGGCCCTGGAGCAGTTGGACCGGGCCCTGCGAATAGATCCCGGGGCCGCCGAGTCCCACCGCTTCGCGGCTTTCTTCCACCAGCAGCAGGGGGAATACGCCAGGGCGGAAGAAGCCCTGATTCGCGCCATCCGCGCCGACTCCACGGACGTGCGGTCGCACCAGGCCCTGGGCAACTTCATGAGGATGCTCGGGCGCCGGGAAGAGGCGGAGGCGGCCTTCCGCATGGCCCTGGCTGTCGACGGAAAGGACGTCGAATCCCTGCGCGAGCTCGGGCTCGTCCTGACCGGCTCCGGACACTACGGGGAAGCCGAAGAGCTTTTCCGGCGCGCCCTCGACATCGGGCCGGGGCACGAGAAGCTGCATCACAACCTCGCCAACCTGCTGGCGATCCAGGGGCGCTCCCGGGAGGCGAAGAGCCTGCTGGCCGAGTTCGAGCGCCTCAGCCATCACGTCGACCTCGCCGAGCGCCTGCAACGAACCATCTCCAGGGGAGAAGGAGACGCCCGAATCTACCTGCAGCTGGCGGCCTCCTACTCGGAACTCGGCCAGACCGACGCAGCCCTCGAAGCCTTCGACGCCCTGCTGCAGCGCCAGCCCGGTCAGGTTCAGGCGCTTGCCGGGTCGAGCCGGCTGCTCCTGCACGGTGGCAAGCTCGAGGAGGCGGTTGCCCGGGCCCGCAGGGCGGTTTCCGCATCTCCGGAAGCCCCTGTCGCCAGCCGTGCCTGGTATGTCATCGGCTTTGCCGGCGCACGCGAGGGCAGACTGGAAGATGCGGCCGAGGCGTTCGCGCGGGGCGCTTCCCTCGACAGCTCTTTCGCCGACGCCCACGTCGGCCTCGGCAACGTGCGCGCGATGCAGGGTCGGCTCGCCGCGGCCGGGGAGTCTTACCGTGCGGCGCTGCGGCATGCTCCGGACCTCACCGGGGCCCGGTACGGTCTCGCCACCTGCCTGGAACGCGCCGGAAAGCTGGACGAGGCCATCGAGGAGCTCGAACGCCTCGTGGAGTCGAGACCATCCTTCGCCCAGGGGCATCTCGCCCTTGCCAGGGCACACGATCGAAACGGCGACCTCAGGGCCGCCCGGGAGGCGTACAGGGCTTTCGCCGCCAACGCCTCCCCGGGAGACCAACGTCTGGGGGAAGTGCGCGCGCGGATCGACCAGCTCGAGTCCCGGTGAGCGCGAGCGGGTTCAAGGCGGCTGCCGCGCTCGCGGCCCTGACCGCGGCATCCGGCCTGGCGGATACCGGTCCCGATCCCCGGGCTGGGGAGTGGCCGGCGTTCGTCGACGTCGCCGAGGCCAGCGGGGTCGACCTGCTCACCGTTTCGGGCACTCCGGCCAAGGAGTACATCGTCGAGAGCACGACCGGGGGTACCGCGGTGTTCGACTACGACAACGACGGCGACGTCGACATCTTCATCGTCAACGGCTCCCGGCTCGGGGGTTTCGAGAATGGGGAGGAGCCGCGCGCCGCCCTGTTCCGCAACGAGGGGGACTGGCGCTTCACCGACGTCGGCGCGGGCGTCGGAGTCGATCACGCCGGCTGGGGAATGGGCTGCACTCCGGCCGATTACAACGCCGACGGATGGCTCGATCTCTTCCTGGCGAACTACGGTCCCAACGCCCTGTACCGGAACAGCGAAGGGGTATTCACGGACGTCGCTTCACAAGCCGGGATCGCCCACCCCGGTTGGGGCGCGGCGGCAGCGTTCGCCGATTTCGACGGCGAC
>JAPOZF010000155.1 GCA_026706165.1 Gemmatimonadota bacterium | reverse complement strand
GTCTCCCATGATCGCCGGACTGTCCGGCAGCATCGGGTCCTCGTAGAAGAAGGGGCTGAACTGCTCGAGCCGGCGTCCGAGCCAGATGCTCTCGGCCGGAGCCATCTGCCGGTGTATCTCGACGCACAGGTCCACGCCGGGCCCCACGGCCTCGCGAACCGCGCCCACCCGCCTCACCGCCTCGTCGGCCCATTCACTGTAGGAGCGGTGCAGGTAGTAGTCCTCGGGGAAGGGCGAGAACCGCAAGGCGGTGAAGCCCTCTCCGGCCGCCTTCAGAGCGTCGGCGGCAAGGCCCTCGGGGGTGTCGTTGTCCTCGGGCGCGTGGACGTGCATGTAGCAGCGGACGCGGTCGCGCGTCCTGCCGCCCATCAGGTCGTACACGGGAACGCCGAGCCGCTTCCCCTTGATGTCCCAGAGCGCGATGTCGATTGCCGAGAGCGCGCCCTGGACGACCGAACCCATGAAGTGAGAGCTGCGGTAGAGCCACTGGTAATGGTGTTCGATCAGGTGCGGGTCCTTCCCGAGGAGGTAGGGCTCCATGGTTTCGATCATGGTTCTGGTCGGCCGCTGCCAGCCGTGCACGCCGCCCTCCCCGATGCCGACCGTCCCGTCCTCGCAGTGAATCTTTACGAGCAGCCAGCGGTCCCAGAGAAACGTCTCCAGCTTTTCAATCCTGGTCGGGTCGGGCATTGCTGATCTCCTGTGAGGCTTGTGGCGCGGCGGTATGCAGGGCAGGCAGCACAAACCTGCCGTTCAGCTTCCGGGGTGCTTCAGACCGGCTTCAACCACTCCTCGGGCACCTGAAGTCCGAAGCCGGGCCCGGGCGGCAGCCCGAGTTTGCCGTTTACCGGCATCGGTGTTCCCGGCGGCGTTCGATAGCTGCCTCGTCCCGATTCCGAAGGCGTGCCCAGGTAGCACTCCTGCAAGGGCACGCCCGGCGGCGATGCCTGAAACATCTCGATCAACGGCGTGTTGGGCATGGCGGCCGTCCAGTGCTGTCCGTACGGATTGTTGGCGCCGGTGTGCAGACACATCGGAACGCCGGCCGCGTCGGCAAAGTGCGCCAGCTTCATCGCCTCGGTAAACCCTCCGATCCAGAGGAGGTCTGCCTGCACGAGGTCGATCAGGCTTTCCTCCACCGCCCGCATCCCCGGCCAGCGCGTCGCCCAGTGCTCTCCGGTGGCAAGGGTCTGCCAGGGAACGCGCCGGCGCACGGCTTTCAGTCCCTTCCAGTCGTGCGGGACCAGCATCTCCTCCATCCACCGCATCCGGTAGGGGCGCAGGGCTTCGCACATCTGCACGGCGTAATCGGCGTCGTACGCCATCCAGCAGTCGAGCATCAAGTCCGCGTCCGGACCGATCAACTCGCGGGTGCCGGCGATCAGCTCGACAGTGCCGTCGATTCCGGCCTGCCCGTCGTAGACGCCATAAGGGCGCGCCAGCTTGAACTTTCTGAACCCGAGCTCCAGGCTCCAGTCCACGTCGTTGCCCGTCACGTACACATCCATCGAACGGCGCGCGGGTCCCCCGGCGAGCCGGTATACCGGCTGGTCCAGGGTCTTGCCCCACAGATCCCACAACGCCAGGTCCACCCCGGCCACGGCGCGGGCGGTCAGGCCTTCGTTTCCGAACGAGAGCGTCCCGCGCCACATCAGGTCGTTGCAAAGGTCGATCGCACCCACCTCCTGCCCGACGACCAGCGGGGCGAGACATTCCCTGATGAGTATCGCCGCCACGTGTCCGGTGTCGGCAAGCCCCAGGCCCCAGGTTCCGTCATCGGCAACGACCTTGACCCACACCAGTCCGCCCGGCTCCCGCCGCTGGACCTGTTGGTCGAACCGGTCCAGGGGGGTCGCCTGGACGAACGTCTGCCCCCATGACGGGCGGCGGGCAGGCGTCCCTTCCTCGCTCGGGGGCGGCGGGTGCAGTTCACATACCTGTATGTCGACTATCCTGCTGGCCATTCAAATTCCTTTGTTCAGGTTCGTCGTTGTTTACCGGACGCTGCCCGGCTCACAGCTCTTTCAACCGAATCGAACCATTCGACGTTTCCAGACGAATCATAATCCCGCCGCCGTTAATGGTTCCGTCGACCGATTTGCCCATGCCGCCCTTCACCGTGACCGGGAATTCCGATTCGATTTTCCCGTTATCCGTGGACGCTTTCAGGTACGCCTTCAGCCCCCTGGGCAGCGAAACCTCGATCCCGCCGTTTGTCGTCCTGGCAACGATAAAATGCGCTTGTTCGCTTATTTCGGAATTCGCCACCTCGATGCTTCCGTTGGTCGCACGGGCCTCGATCGGTCCCATGATCTCGGAGAGATAGACCTTGCCGTTGGTGGTCCTGACATCAATCACCCCGGTTATCCCGGAAACCTCGATGCCGCCGTTGGTGGTCCCTGCCTGAACCGCCCCGGTTATCCCGGAAAGCCCGACAGAGCCGTTGGTCGTCATCGCGTCGACCACGCCTGAAACACCGTTCACCTGAATCCTTCCATTGACCGAATTCAACCCCAGGTGGGTCTCTTCGGGCACCGTCAGTGTGTAGGCGACACTGACG
>JAPOZF010000002.1 GCA_026706165.1 Gemmatimonadota bacterium | reverse complement strand
CTGGGACAGGGGCTCGACGTGCGCACCTGGCTGCAGAACGGTTCCCTGGATTTCGTCGTCCCCATGCGCTACGGCTACATGATACTCGATCCCGACATGCCCACCGACTGGCTGCTGGATGCTGCCCATGCCGGAGGCGTTTCTTTTTTCGGCTGCCTCCAACCGTACGTCGACGACCAGAACACCGGGGCACCGGTACGCCAGTTTCCCAGCAGCGAACAGATGCGGGCGGCGGTCGCCAACCAGTGGAGGAAGGGAGCCGACGGCCTCTACACCTGGTTCATGGACTGGCCGCTGGGGGACGCGCAGCGCAGCATGTTGAGTGAAATGGGGGACCCCGACCTGGGGGCGCGGAAAAACAGGCAGTATGTCCTCGCGCGCACCCCCGAGGAGGACCACCTCCACTACCGCTCACCTTTGCCGGTTCGAATCGCGGCCGACGACATTGGGACCCGCCACCCGGTGCCGTTTTTCATCGCCGACGACATCGAGGGAGCAGGGGACCAGATCAGCGAAGTTCTTCTCGAGATCGTGGTAACCGACCTGGTTTCGGCCGACCGGCTCGCGATCCTGCTCAACGGGGAATCGCTGCAGAACGAGGCCTGCCGGCGCGGCTTCGGCGATGCGATCAACCGCTACGGCGCCCAGTCACTCACCTTCGACCTGCGGGGGGTGCGCCCCCGGAAGGGAGATAATCTGCTCGAGATATCCCTCGAGGGCCGGGCCGGGGGGTTGGCCGGCACACTGGTCGTGGGCGAGGTAAAAATCACCGTCAACTACCACCCGTTTCCCGCACGCCTTTAGCCGTACGAGTTCGCGGCGGCAAGGCCGCTGTACAAGGCGGAGGGCTGGAGGAAGATCCCCGGCGAGTCCCCCTGTGCTTCCGTCCCGCTGCCGGCCGCCCGGGTTTCACCTCAGGTCGCCACCCCGAGCTCCGCGGCGACGGCTTCGATCTGCGACCAGACCCCCTCGGCGATCGGAATTCCCACGGCAGCGCGGCGTTCCTCGGTTTCGTAGTCGAGCTCACCGGGCATCAGAACCCGCTCGAACCCTTCGGCCAGGGCTGCTGATTTTGCGTAGGCGGCGTACTCGTCGAGCTCCCTGCGGAAAGCCTCCGGAGAGGTGAAGGCGGCGATATCTATGGCGAGTATCCAGAAATTGTTGCTCTCGCCACCCATGCGTTCGGCGCTGGCACCGGTGAGGATCGTACTGAGAACTTGGGCGACCACCGCAAAACCGAAGCCTTTGTACCCCAGCGCCCCTCCCACCGGCAGGATGGCTCCGCCTGGAGAACCGTAGAGCGCGTCGGGGTCGTCGCTCGGTCTTCCCGCCGCGTCGACGAGCCAGGTGTCCGGCAGGCTCTTTCCGCTGTCCCTGCTCAGGCGCACCTTGCCTTCGGAGATGGCGCTCGTGGCCGCGTCGAACAGTATCGGCCGCCTGTTCGTCGGTGCCGCCAGCGATATCGGGTTGGTTCCGATGCGCCCCTCGCGGCCCCCCCAGGGCGCTACCCAGTGACCGCTCGGGGAACCGCCGCTGCAGGCCGCAAGCCCCACCATCCCTTCCCGGGCGACCGCCTCGGTGTAGAGGCTCAGGCAGCCGACGTGCTGAGTCCGGTACAGGGCGACCGATCCGAGGCCCTGGCTTCCGGCCTTGGCAACCGCCATCCCGGTAGCGGTGCGGGCCCCGACCTGGCCGAAGTTCCAGTTCAGGTCGAGCAGGGCGGTCGCAGCGGTTTCCCTGACCGTTTCGATCCCGGCGCCGGGAACTATCTCGTTTCTGCGGATGTTGCCGACGTACTGCGGAATCCGGAGCACTCCGTGCGAGTCCAGACCCTTGAGGTTGGCGGCCACTAGGTGGCGGGCAAGGACTTCCGCATCCTCCGGGGGCGTCTCACAGGCCGTGAAGATGTCCGATGTCAAACTGCGCAGGCGGTTCGCCTGGTGCGTTTTCACCGGCTGCCTCTGTCACTCCATGATGCGGGAAAGACGTTGTGCGCCAACGGCGGACCGGTTTCTGCGTGGCGGACTGCCTTTTACCGGGGTCAACATTTGGCCATGCGGGCGGCAGCCCTGCGCCGGCCGCCGGGGCTCTGATTCGAGAGCGGTATTCGCGGATGGCGGCTGGAATCGCCCCGAGGTCCCGCCAAATGCACGGGGCGGGAATTGGTCGGAGACCGGGCGGGCTTCTGTTCTCTCAGCAGTCGTTGCCAAGGGTGGTGCCGAAGGTGGGACTCGAACCCACACGACCTGATGGTCACTGGATTTTGAATCCAGCGCGTCTACCAGTTCCGCCACTTCGGCTGTCGAGGCGCCGGGATGGCGCGGCCGCCGTTATCCGTAGAGCTCGTCCGTCCTGTCTGCCTTGGGCTTCCCGAAAATCTCCGCGTAGACGATGGCATCCCGCGCCGTTTTCGCGGTGAGGCTCCACTTGCCGCGCCGCTTGCGCTTCGCAACCCGTGCCGGCTCCACCGGCTCGGACCGCGACATTGCACGCTCCCGGATGCGCTGGGCAGTTTCGCTCGCCCGCCTTTCAAGCTGGCGGGCACGCTCCTCTTCGGCGAG
>JAPOZF010000550.1 GCA_026706165.1 Gemmatimonadota bacterium | reverse complement strand
CCCGGTCCGGGGTCGTATCCTATACTTCGCGCCGAACCATGAGAGTCCCGATGGACCGGGGCTGGGCGCAACCCTGGACCGGGAACGGTTTGCCCTCTTCTCCGAAGCCCACCGCCGCGAGGGGGATATCCCGATATGCGCCGAAGACGAGGCCGGAAGCGGCATGCCGCCGGTCAAGTCCCGATGGCAGGAGGGTCCATGTCCGTCAGTTTCGAACAGAGTCGCCCGGCCGACCGGATCAGCACGGAAGTCTGGGACATGATCGGGGAGCTGGAACCGGCGGCCGTGTCCGATGTCCTGCACGCGCGCGGCTTCCACGACCAGGTCATGCGCCACGGTATCGGCCCCATCGACACCGCGGCCCGGCTGGCCGGCATCGCCCGTACCATGCAGTCCCAGCCCCTCGTCGGCCCCCCGCAGGCCGGCAGGGAATACGAACTGCTCTTCGCCGCCATCGACGGGCTCCAGCCGGGGGAAGTTCTTGTCACCGACCGCACCGATTGCTGCGTGTGGGGGGAACTGTGCTCCGAAGCGGCGATCTGCCGCGGCGCAAACGGCGCCGTGATCGACGGGTTCTCCCGGGATATGGAGCTGGTGCGGAAACTGGGCTTCCCGCTGTTCTGCCGCGGTTCTCACATGAGCGATCTGCTGTATCACCGGACGTTAACCGGCGTCAACGAAGCCGTTTACTGCGGCGATGTCGCCGTCCGGCCCGGCGACCTCCTGCTGGGATCGGAGGACGGCATCGTGGTTATTCCCGGCAACTCGATCGAGGAGGTGGTTCGAGAAGCCTGGGAGAAGGTGAAGACCGAATCGAAGGTCCGGATCGCCCTGCGCCACGGCATGACTGCCGGCGAGGCTTACAGGAAATTCGGCGTCATGTAGGCCGGGGCGGCTGGCGGCATCCTTTCGATTGTTTCTTACTTCGGCCCACGCCGAACAGTTCGATCCGCCCGGGACTTCACCCGGGGCGCGTCCGGGCCCAAGCCATGGCCTTTGCCTTTTCCGACCGCCACATCGACGAGTACCGCACTCAAGGCTACACCGTCTTCCGCCAGATCCTGCCCCCCTCGCTGATCGCCGATCTGCGCCGCGTCTGCGACGAGGCGCGGGACCTTGCCCGGCAGCAGGGCGGCTCCCAGGCCCAGCGCCTGCAGCCGATTGCCGACTTCCCGCTCGACCAGCAGCCCTTTCTCGACTACGCAACACTTCCGGCGCTGATCGACGCCATCCACCGCCTGCTCTCGCCGGATTTCCGCCTCGGGGGTGCGCCGGTCATGGGCGTGCTCTTCGAGCCGGCCGAGTGGCCGTGGTGCACCCACTGGCACCGCGACTGGCGCGACAACATGCCCGGCCTGGAGCTTGCCCGCTGGGACGAGCACTTCGCCGACGACCGTTACTTCAACCAGGTCAACTGCGCCCTGTACGCCGACTCCTGCACCTGGGTCGTCCCCGGCAGCCACCTGCGCCGCGACCTCCCGTGCGAAGCAGCGCGCTTCCCCGAGCGCCCCATCGCCGTGCCCGACCTCGAAGGAAAGTCCGCTGCCGAGCGGGAATCGAGCTGCCGCGAATACGCACGGAGCATGCCCGGCGCCAGGCAGCTCTTCCTCGACGCCGGCGACTTCTGCCTCTACCGCAACACGCTATGGCACCTTGGCAGCTACGTGCCCTGGGCAAAGAGGGCGACCCTGCACGACGCAGCGGATACCGACGAGTTTGCCTCGTGGCGCGACGAGACCCTGCGCCTGGTCAAGGAGCGGCAGGCGGCGGGACACGGGATGGAGAACCCCAACCATGGCTGAAACCAGCCGCCTCGTGTATTCCTTCAGTACCGGCCGACTTCCCTACCTGAACTGACGCCTCCGGGCGGCGGCCCCGGGATTCGGTGAAGGGGTGACTACCCGGCTACGGGCGCCTGTTCGGGGGCAGCGCGGCCTGCCAGCCGCCCTGCAGCAGGCGGTTGAGGCGCGCGACGATCTCCGGGTGCGACTTGGCTACGTAGACGTTCTCCCGCGGGTCCGCGTGAAGGTCGAAGAGCTCGAATTGACCCGGGTTCGGCAGATGGCGCTCATCCCCTTGCGGCGACCCTTCGGCATAGTGCGTAAGGCGGTAATCGCTGGTCCTGACCGTCGACGCATCCCATATCCGTGAGAAGCCGCGTTTTTCCGCGCCTGCCCCGGGGATTCGAAAAGCGGCATGAGGCTGGACCCCTGCAGATGCTCCGGGGCCGGAATGGACTGGAGACCGCAGATCGTCGGATGGAGGTCCACCAGCTCCACGAGCGCACCGGTACCGAACCCGTGAACGGATTCCCCCTGCCCGGCTTCGCTCAAGCCGGAGGCTCGGGAGGTGAAGCCGCCGCGTGAGATCCCGGGGATAAGGGATGGTTCTTTTTTTTCAAGTATACACGAAAAAAACACCCTTTGAGCACGCAAAGTACACAAGAAATACATAGAGAATGGTTATCTTATCAGGTGTTTGAGCTACAAAGGATCGGCGCCCCAAGAGCAGGAAGGAGTCGGGGTAGGGATGTCTCGGGTCCCAGGGGGTCGACTGGGGGA
>JAPOZF010000634.1 GCA_026706165.1 Gemmatimonadota bacterium | reverse complement strand
CCTTCCGCGAAACCGGCCTCCCAGTACGCGCCGTTGTTGTCGTGGGTGAGATCAACAATGACGAACTTCGCGTCCCTGATCTGGACCCGCATGATATTGTCAATGACACCTGCCCTTCCGATATCGCGCATATCCACAAGATCATATCCGATCTCATTCTTTACCGCGGGTTTCACAACCTCTTGGACAAAGGCCTCAAGATCAGGGGCGTCAAACTGCATTGCAAGGAAGCCGTAGTTACCATCAAACTGCCCACGTTTATCCGCTTCGTACTGATTCCACCCCTCCAAGGATAGGCTGACGTCGTGGAATGTTGTCCCTCCCATGGTTTTTACCGGATCCATCATTCTGATGAGGCCGCGTTCGTACAACTCCTCTACGAGTTTGTCGAAAAACTCCTCACTCGGAGCCCCAATTTTTTCGCTGATTTCAGGAAGCTCGTAAAGGGGTTTACCTGACTTCGATACTTCGTCTCCAATGTACCGAATGAGATTCATCGCCTGCACCGCAGGGCTTGTGAATTCGGTCATATCTTTCCTTCTGTTCGGATCGATCGGTCTACTGTTATCCCCTCGCAATATTGAGCGTCAGTAATTCTCTTAGCGTCTCCTCCTCCGAAATGCCGGCGTCCCAGCCGTACGCCGCTGCCACAGCTGCATCGAGAGCCGCGTGCGCGTCGACGAGCCACTGCGGGCGGGCGTTGTAGAGGTTGGTGAGCGTACGCTTCTTCAGCTCCTTCTCCGCTTCCTCGTCACGGGGCACGGGGCGCTTGGGATATCCGGAAACCGGTTCCTCCACCCACTCCACCCCTTCGGGCGGATTCAGCCAGCGGTCCCTCAGATCGACCAGCCTGCGCGCTGCCTCGGCGATGGCAAGGGCGCGTGGATCGTCCGCATAGGCTGCCGCAGGAACATCAGGCGACAGCCCCTCGGGGAACGGGAAGGTCTCGAAGGTGGTGGTGGGCGTATAGCGCGGGTCGTTTCCCTTGCCGAGCCATGTACCGAGGCGCAGGGACCATACCTCGTGGAACCGGCTGTGCAGGATGCCGAAGGTCGTGTCGTCGTCCCGTGCGATGACGATCAGTTGATGGTCGGGACAAACCCGTGCGTCAAGCCAGGCGAACAGCCGGTGCTTCGCTACCGTCGGCGTAACGATGTAGCGGGAAAGGCCGTCGAGCGCCTCCCACATCCCCGGCCTCGGCTCGACATGGCGCCACCAATAGGTACGGTAGCCTTCGCGGCGGTTCCGTTGCCGCATCGGGTAGACGTGCTCCACCGCGTGTTGAAACGGCGCCTCGTACAGGGCCGCCTCCTCCCGCACCATGCTCGATCCGAAGTCGACGATCCATTTGTCCGCGGGACGGCGCGTGACGTCCATGCCGTTCATCCAGGGTCCCAGGACATCGGAGTTGGGTCCCCCGTTCGGGTTGGTGGGTTGGCGCAGCCATTCCCTGGCCTGCTCTCCCGGAACGTCGAAGGGGCCGCCCTTAGTGTCCCCCATGAAGGCGACGCCCATGTTCCGGTGCAGACGCTGGGCTTCGGTCAGGTCGACGCCGGAGCCGCCTCGCCTTGCGGTCAGGTCGGCGTGGACTTCATCGACAGGCTGTCCATCGAGTCTCCGTTCTGGCGCCGGTTCGTCCTCCGGCCTTGAAAAACAGATCAGGGAGACGCGCACTGCGGCTCCGTCGATCACCCAAGGCTCGTCGCTCCATGCCTCGAAGATTGGACGGCCGTCGATCGCGGTCTGCAGGGCCCTCCGGTTGGCACCCCCTCTAATGGAATTAGTCGAAACCAGGCCGGCTCGCCTCGCTTTGCCCGCTGCGAGGTGGTAACCGGCCTTCACGAACCAGTAACAAACGAGGTCGGCCTCGGCCGGCACGCGGCCATCGTACACGCCGAAAATGCTCCCAACGTACTCTTCCCCGAGGTGGGCGTTGAGGAGCTTGCCCCCGAGAAACGGGGGATTGCCGATCATCACGTCGGCCTGTGGCCATTCCGGCTCGCCCCCCTCCGGCGACAGGATCGCGTCGCGGCACTCGATGGTGTCGAGGGGCTTGAGGATCGGATCGCGCTGCCCACCGAATCCGTTGCGTCGCATCCACTGGATCTCGCCGATCCAGACCGACACGCGGGCGAGTTCCGCCGCGTAAGGGTTGATCTCGATTCCTCTGACGTTGGCCGGGCCCACCCGGGGGAACTCCCGCTGAAGGCCCATCGCGTCGGCTTCCAGCTGCACCCGGTGCTCCAGGTCCTTGAGGGCGTGCAGGGCCAGGTAGAGGAAGTTGCCGGATCCGCAGGCGGGATCGAGTACCGTGAAACCTCGCAGCCGTTCGAGAAAGACGCGCAGCAGCCGTTCAGCCTGGCCCCGCTGCCGTGTCCCTGCAGCCCTCGACCTGGTCCCGCCGGCGCGATCGAGAGCGGCTGCGATCTCCGCCTTCACCCCCTCCCATTCCGCGAGCAAGGGACGAACGACCACGGGCTCGACGATCCGCATGATCTTGTCGCGGTCGGTGTAGTGCGCCCCGAGCTGCGAACGCTTGTCCGGATCGTGACCGCGCTCGAAC
>JAPOZF010000596.1 GCA_026706165.1 Gemmatimonadota bacterium | reverse complement strand
ATCGTTATGGCGAGGTTGTGCTGGCCCTTTGCGTCAGAGGCGATGATCAGGTTGCTGAAGAAATACCGAAAGCGCTCCGTCTTGAACAGGTTGCTTCCCCCCTGCTGGGGCTGCGTCTGGCTCCAGTCGTACACCAGCCATCCGCGAGTGACGTACTTGCCGTAGATATCGTAGAAGTAATCACCTTCGAGATTGATCCCTACGTAACGACTGTAGTGATCCCGCGCATAGTTGCTGTACTCCCACTGCTTCCACTGATACTCTCGAAAGAGCTCCTGGGGGACGTACCACTTCTTGACCGCGGGGTCGAGGGCTCCGAACAGCACTCCGGGGCCGGTCGGCTCGAAGGTGAGCTCACCGCCGCGGCGCACCCCCTTGATTCGATCCTGATCGAAGGTTTGCGCCGTGGAATCGACGCCGAGAAGCAGCGAAATGGAGACGACGGTGCAAGCTATGGCCGCGGTGCGGAGCTTCGCTGGCGCGACTCTGACTTCATGACCGGTCATCATGTTGCTCTCCCTTGCCTTTCTAATTGCGTAGACTGTGATTGATCAATAAACCAAAGGCACTATTGCCGTCCTGCTCTCTGTTCCTGTATCCGCAGCGACCTCCACCCGCACGAGGTAAACTCCTGGCGGCAACATCTGACCGCTGTCGTCCGCTCCATCCCAGGTTCGCCGGTATCTGCCGCTGGCTTCGGGACCGGAATGGATCACCCTCCTCAGTCTCCCGTTCAGGTCGTACACCTCCACCGCCACAGGGGTTCCGCTCGTAAGGTTGACGATGTCGTAGGAAATCGCGGCGAGTTCGTTTACCCCGTCCCCGTTGGGCGTGAACGGCGCCGGCACGGCTTCCAGGGCATGGATGATGTT
Source organism: Gemmatimonadota bacterium (assembly GCA_026706165.1). Next base: position 1,694 of record JAPOZF010000596.1, on the reverse strand, counting down.
CTTTGCGATCACGATCGTGACCGACAGGTCGTCCCCGAGGGCGAGCTCATCATCAGCCGCATCGCCCGACCTGATCTCCTGCGGGAGATCCTGCGGCCTCTGACTGTTGAAAACCCTCCCGGAAAAAACCGTGTTGTACTGCAGGGCGATGCTTTCGAAGACAACTCTCAGGACGCTGTTCCCGGAAACGCTGGGAAACCGGATTTCCACGCCGCCGTCGATGTCGAATTTTTCGAACTCGACTTCCGAGCCGTTTACGGATACCGAGCTGACCGCCTCCACCGGTGCCTGCGTCTCGATATGCAGCCGATCGAAGCCGCGGCTGTTGAAGCTCCTTACGGTGTAAGCCAGCTCGGTCGCTTGCCCGATCATGGCATTCTGAGGCCAGATCTCCCCCAGCAGCGAGTCGGCGAGGGCGGGCGCAACCTCCACGGCTATTGAATCGACCGTTGCAGCCGACAGGATGTCGCTGCTGGCGAAGTTCAGCTGGAACTGCCAGTACTGATTCGGCGCCGGCGAGGTAATCCTGTTCGGGGTTCCCGAAGGATATGGGGGAGACCAACCGCTCCAGGTGGTGTCGGTCGGCACCTCGGTGGTTCCGCTGCGGGTCGCCAGGGTCACCCCTACCTTGGTCGGTTCGCCGATGGTGTCGCTTGCCCAGGTTACGTGGCCGAACACCGCCGGCGCGCCCTGATTGAACACGTTCGACGTGTACTGGGCGGCCGAGGCGAAACCTTCCCCGAAGATCTCGAATTCGTCGATCTCCCACTCCCCTCTCACCAGCTGTTTCACCTCGATGTAGCGGACGTATTGAAGCGGGACCGGCAGGTCGACAACCGGATCGACGTTCCGCTCCACCGTCTTGAAGAGCCTGTAGTCCGGTGTGCCTGAAAGGGTCCGCTGCTCTTCGCTGCCGTCGTTGAGCGACACCTCGTACCCCTTGAGGAAGTATTCCTCGAATCCCTCTCTCGGGAAGAAGCGAATCCTGTTGACCCCGAAGCGCTCGCCGAGATCGATCCTGAAGATGATGCCCGTTGCCGAAGGAATCTTGATCTCGAAGGCCCTGTCCCTGCCGTCGACCATGTACGTCAGGAGTTTGTCCAGATCGGACTGGGAAACTTCGAGCACGACCCTGGCGTTGGGAGAGGAAATGGTGCCCCCCTGCTCGATCAGTTTCAGGGATATGTTGTCTTCGGGGCCGGTCTGGGCGGGTTGAATGAATCCGGGATTGGTCTCGAAGTCGATGACCGTTAACTCCGAATAGTTATCCTGCCATGCCCGGGACCCCGGGCCGCCTCCGAAAACGACCGTCTCGGAATCGCCCGTCGTGGCGAGCCCGAACAACAGGGGAGCAACAGCGGGCCAGAGAACGGCCTTTTTCAATGATTTCCCGACTTTCATTTCACCACAGGCTCCTGTTACATGTCACGACAGGCGAATGCCGCCCATCGCCGGTCAATACGCGAGGTGCACCAATCGATGGGCCGAGCTGTTCTTTCCAGACTTGTCGTCGACGTCCAGGTCGATGCGCACCAGGTAGATGCCCGGGGGCGCCAGCCCGCCCGAGCCGTCCCTGCCGGTCCAGGTCACCTTGTGGCGGCCCGCCGCCTGCGAGTCGTCGCTCAAGCGGCTCACCAGGCGGCCGCTCAGGTCATACACCTCCACCCGCACCGGGGCCGCCCGGCCCACCCGCA
>JAPOZF010000088.1 GCA_026706165.1 Gemmatimonadota bacterium | reverse complement strand
TTCTCGACGTGGAACAGGGGCCGTTGAAACGACTGGCCGGCCTCCCCGGTGCCGCGCTCCGAATCGATGTTGTCGGTGCGCACGAGGTCGTACCAGTTCCGGTCGACGGCGTAGAGCCTGACCTTGTAACGCCCCATGAAATAGATGCCGTCCCAGGGGAGGTAGAGCTCGCTTTCCTCGGCGCGGAACAGGGGGGAGGTGTTGTCGCGCTCCAGCTCGAAACCCTCCTCGTCCTCCAGGTCTCCCTCCTCGATCCAGTCGGTGTCGAACAGGTACGGACTGGAGCTCTCGAGGTTGGACGTGGCGAACTGGTAGAACCCGGGCTCGCCGGCGTCCCCGAGCCGGGCTATCAACAGTCCCCGGGTGTACTCCAGCTGGTTCTCCCCGGCGCCGTAGACCTCGTCCCCGATCTCGGAGAAAAGCCGGAGCTGCTGCAGCTCGGTCTCCAGGTCGTCGTCGATCCAGACCAGCTCCTCGATGCGCACCCGCGCCGGGGTCCGGGTCCGGGCGCGCACCACCGGGGAGTCGCCGCTTGTCACCTGCAACTCGTAAACGCGGCCGGGCTCGACCCGCGGGGCGCCTCCGGGCGGGAGGTAGCGCCCGGCCCTGTCCGGGTCGGGGCCGTACTCGAACAGGGCGTCGCCGCTGCGAACGAGAACCTCCGCCCCGGTCAGGCCGGTGGCCGCCGCCTCGTAGGGAACTCCGGGGGCCTCGGTGCGCCGCAACATGACCGGCGGCAGCGGCGCGTCGACGATCAGGACGGCGTCGACCACGATCAGCTTCTCCTCGCCGGGGCCGAACAGCTCCCCGGGATCCCGGTCGGCCGCCAGGGGGCCCGGGGCGTCGCAGGACAGGAGCGGCAGAAGAGCCGGCAGCAAAAGCCATGCAGTCATCGTATCAGAACCTGAAGTCGAAGCCGAAGGTCGGCAGAACCGGCAGCATCCTGACCACGGTGGGTTCCTTTTCGGAATCCTCGGGGTGGTACTGGATGAACCACTCGTTGCGGCGGTTGTAGAGATTGAAGACCTGCAGGTAGAACTCGGCCTCGGCTCCGAAGAGCCGGACCTGGCGCCGCGCCCCGGCATCGAGGCGGTGGTAGGGGAGCAGCCGGGCGCTGTTGCGACGCGCCGCCAGGAGGCGGTCGACGGGGCGGTCCGGCGCCGGGTCGCGCAGGGTGTAGCGGGCCCCCGCCGGGGTGTAGGCCTGGCCGGTGCCGTAGACGAAATTGGCCGTCCAGGTCCAGCGGCCCGAGGAGTACCTGGCGGTCACCGAGACGTCGTGCCGGCGGTCGTACTTGGGCGGAAAGGAGCGCCCCTCGTCGATCTCCGGGAACTTCCTCCGCGTCCATCCGAGGGTATAGCCCAGCCAGCCGGTCAGGGCCCCCCGCCGTTTTTCCGCGAACAGCTCTAGTCCGGTGGCGTACCCCTCCCCCCCGGTCTTGAACACGTCCTCCGAGGTCTGCTGTTCCGCGTTCTCCTCCCGGTCCTCGTCGAGGACCACCAGGTTGGCCAGGTCGGTGTAGTAGGACTCGAGGCTGAACCGCCAGATTCCGGAGGGCTCCCACTCCAGTCCCGAGACCCCCTGCCAGGAGCGCCCGGGATCCACGGTCTCGTCGAGGGAGGCCCAGACGTCGCCGCCGCCGAACCCCTCCGTCGACACCAGCTGCAGGTATTGCCGGTAGCTTCCGCCGGCGAGCTTGACGCGCACGTCCTCCCGCAACACCCGGCTGAGCGAAAGGCGCGGGTTCAGGGACAAATGCCCTCCCTCCTCGTACCAGGTTGCGCGCAGACCCAGCAGGGCCTCGGTCAGGGGCGTCGCCTGCCAGTCGTCCTCGATATAGGCGGAGAGCAGGTACGGCTGTACGACCTGGTTCTCTTCGTACTCGTCGAAGCGCACCCCGTAGTCGAAGCGGAAACGGGTGATGTCGATTCCCCCGCGCAGCGTGTGGTCCGGGGAGGCGAACCAGTCGAGATCCCCCTTGAGAGTGACGTCCCGCACCTTGTTGCGAATCTCGATCGGGGTGCCGAACAGGTCGATGATGATGTCGCTGTGGTACTTGGAATACAGAAGGATGGCGCGCCCGAAGAGCGACGGCGTGAACAGGTGCGTCCAGCGTCCGGTCAGGGCGCGGTTGCCCCACTCGTTGGCGAAGCCGAGGGTGTTGGTGCTGTCGCCCACCGAGATGTCGAGATGGTCGTCCCCCCCGTAGGCGCTGACCATCAGGTTGTCGTCGGGGGTCACCTGAGTGTTGATCCTGGCGTTGAGGTCGTAGAACCAGTAGCCGAGGCCGTCGAGGTCGTCGACCGCCCTGCGCACCGCCCGCAGGGCCGGATCGATGTAGGTGCGCCTCCCGGCAGCCATCCACGAGCCCCGGCCGAGGGGCCCCTCGCTCATGAAGCGGCTGGAGATCAGGCTGACTCCCCCGCTGTTGCTGAAACGGCGGCGGTTGCCGTCGCGGTTCTGCACGTCGAGAACGGCCCCGAGGTTGCCGCCGTACCGGGCCGGGTAAGCCCCCTTGTAGAAGGTGACGTCCTTGATGGCGTCCGGGTTGAAGGTGGAGAAGAAGC
>JAPOZF010000685.1 GCA_026706165.1 Gemmatimonadota bacterium | reverse complement strand
CGGAGCTGACCTGAAAATGACCCGCCACTTCGATCCCGTCACCGCCGTCCACTTCCACGAGCGCGACCCCGGAAGCGACTGGACCAGGGATCCCTGGATCGCCCTCGATCTCGACAGCCCCCTCGATTCGGACAGCATCCTGACCCCCAACGTCGTCCGGCTGCCGGCAGGAGGCTACCGCATCTACTACACCGGCCTCGGGCCCGCCCATCCCGACCCCGGTGCGGTCGGCTACATCCTCAGCGCCCGCTCCGACGACGCCGGGCCCTGGACGAAGGAGGAGGGGATTCGCCTCGACCTCCACGGCCCCCACGCCGCCACGCGCACACTCTGCCCGGACGTCATACCGCTGCCCGGCGGCGGCTGGCGGATGTACTACGAGGCCCGCAGCGGCGACGAGCCCACGGTCATTCTCAGCGCCGTGTCCGCGGACGGCCTGTCCTGGGAGCTGGAGGAGGGCGTGCGCGTCGGCGACGGGGAATGGTCCTACGGCACCCCCCGCTGCCTCTATCTCGAAGACGGCCGGCGCCGTCTCTACTTTCACCGTTACATCCATCCCCGCAGCCCCGATCCGAACGGAGGCAGGCAGATCCTCAGCGCCCTGTCGAGCGACGGGCTGGAGTGGGAGATCGAACCGGGCGTCCGCATCGCCCAGGAGACGGCGCGCGAGACCTTCGCGGTGTACTCGCCCGAAGTCGTCCGCCTCGGGGACGGCAGTTACCGGATGTACTACGCCGCCTGGAGCGAGGGGATAAACGGCGGGGTCTTCACCGCCACTTCGACGGACGGTCTGGCCTGGCGCAAGGAACCGGAGCCCTGCCTCGACCTCGGGGGGCCGCTGGACGGCAACATGGTTTCCGAGCCCTGCGTCACGGAGCTGCCCGACGGCCGCTTCCGCCTCTTCTACGAGGCGAGCGACGGCAGGAACAAGCGCATCCTCTCGGCGACGTCGAGCTCCTGATCCGCAGAATCCCGGGGGAGCGCAGGGGGAAAGGGACAGGGGGCCGCTATGCCCGCTCTATCTCCCCGCTGCCCGTCTGTCGGACGCCGAATGCTGTATGAACCCCCGCTGGGTCGAGAGATCGTGGGCGAGCTTGCGCCTGACCTGACGAAAAAATGAAATTCAGGCAGGGAATGAATGCCGATGTCTGAAGTGCAAGCGCCGGTCCACGAGTGGACGGTCCACGAGTGGACGCGCCAGGAATACGAGCGGATGGTCGCAGCCGGAGTCTTCCATCCACGGGAAAGGGTCGAATTGGTCGACGGGGAGGTAGTGGATATGACGCCGCAGACCAGCCAGCACTCGACGGCAGTGCAACTGCTGCAGGAGGCGCTTCGCGCAGCATTCACCGAAGGGTATGTCATCCGGGTTCAGATGCCCCTCGCTCTCGACCTCCGTTCGGAACCCGAACCGGACATTGCGGTCGTGGCCGGGAATGCAGTCGATTTTCGGGATGCGCACCCCGATGCTGCAGTTCTGGTAGTCGAGGTGGCGGATTCGTCGCTCGCGTATGACCGCACCGAAAAAGCCCGCATATACGCCATGAACGGAATCGCCGACTACTGGATCGTCAATCTGGTGGACAACTGTGTCGAAGTTCATCGCGATCCCGGAGGGGGGGAATACAGGAACGTGTCCAGCTATCGGCCGGATGACCGGGTATTCCCTCTGAGAAACCCCGCAGGCTCCATAGAGATCTCGGCGATTTTGTCGTAGTCGCAGCGACAATCTCCTCCGCCGGCACGATTCCCCTGGCAGTTGCTACCCGCCGGAGGGAATGCTTCAACACTGCAACCGCTTGCGCGATCTGCTGGAGACGAGTGGCTTGTCCAGCGAAGCTCTTTTCCGCGGGGAAAGCCTCGACAACATGGGAGACATGGAGATGGAACGAAAAATCGTCACGGCCGGTGAGCTCGATCTCGAGAGGCCGGGGCGGCGCGACTACCGGGTCGCCCTGCCCCACACCAGCGTCTGGGGAAGCCACCTGATCCCCCTGACCGTCATCGTCGGCCCGCAGGCGCGTCCGGGGGAGGGCCTGGTCGCGTTCGGCTCCTGCCACGGCAACGAGTACGAGGGGCCGGTGGCGATCAAGCACCTGCTCAGGGAGGTCCGCACGGAGAACGTGCTCGGCCGCATGGTGCTGGCGCCGGTCCTCAACGCAGCCGCCTTCCGGGTCGGGGCCCGCGAGAGCACGGGGGACGACGGCTTCAACCTCAACCGGGTATTCGTCGAGGGGGCGGGCACCACCCCGGCCATGGCGGGGATCACCCACCGCATCGCCCGCTTCGTGCGCGACCACATCTGGCCGCACGTTCACATCTGCATCGACCTGCACTCCGGGGGCGAGGTGGCCCGCTTCGCCCACTGGGCCGGCTTCTTCACCTGCGGCGATCCAGACCTGAACGAGCGCCGGGAGCAGATGGCGCGCTGGTTCGGGGTGCCCGTGGTCATGGCGTCGTCCAACTCGCCGCCGGACGGGATCTCCCGGGGACTTTTCCAGGATGCGGACGACCTCGGGAAGTACTCGATCGGCACCGAGCTCGGGTACGGATCGTCGGTCGACGTCGCCGG
>JAPOZF010000420.1 GCA_026706165.1 Gemmatimonadota bacterium | reverse complement strand
CCGTGTAGAACTCGGCGTTGGCAAACAGGCGCCGGCCGGGCTTGTACTCCTCCAGCAGGCGCACCGCCTCTGATTCCACCAGCCTGGCCAGGTCGAGCAGGCCTGTGTCTCCTTTGGCGACGCACAGCTTTTCAGCGGCCTGCGCGAGAACGGCCGCCCGCGGATCCCGCACCTTGTACTCGCGGTGGCCGAAGCCCATCAGGCGTTCGCCGCGCTCGAGGACGTTCCGGATGAAGGGCTCGGCCCCCCCGGGAACGCCGATTTCCCGCAGCATGGTCAGGGCCGGCTCCGGGGCGCCGCCGTGCAGCGGGCCTTTCAACGCGCCAAGGGCCCCGACGACCGCGGACTTCAGGTCGGAACGGGTCGAAGTGATGACGCGGGCAGTGAAGGTCGACGCGTTCATGCCGTGGTCGACCATCGCGTTGAAGTAGGTGTCCAGCGCCCTGGTCATGGCCTCTTCCGGCCTGCGGCCCGACAGCATGTAGAGGAAGTTCCCGGCGAAACGAAGCCCGGGATCCGGGTGAATCACCGGCTTCCCGGCCAGTGACCGCCACGTTGCAGCGACGACGACAGGGGCGACCCCCAGGAGCGCGGCATCCGGTTCCTCCCCCTCGAGGCAGAGCGAATCGAGGGCGAGCCGCAGAACATCGATGGGCTTCTGCCCGGCTCCGACGGCGGCCTCGACCAGGGATCGAGTCTGCCCGGAGAGGGAGCAGCTCGACAGCCGTTCCCTGAGTTCCTCCAGCTGGCCGCAGTCCGGAAGCTCCCCTTTCCACAGCAGGTGGACGGTTTCCTCGAAGTGTGCGGAGGGGGCCAGCTCCTCGAGAGGGAACCCCGCCAGCCACAGCCTGCCCGTCTCCCCGTCGATCCCGCTCAACCCCGTGCGGGCGGCGACTACACCCTCCAGCCCGCCTCTGGTCGCATTGGCCATGAATCATCTCCCGTTTGGAGTGGTTTTTTTTGACGATTGTACCGCGGCCTCATCAATTGTCAATATTGATTCAATAATCAATATTTCAGGATGGCTTCTACCCGCTTTCTATCGTCCAGAGAGGCATGTGCCGAGCTGGGAGTCCGGCCGCAGACCCTCTATTCCTATGTGAGCCGCGGCCTGATCCGGTCGGAAACCGGGGACCGGCGGCACCGCACCCGCCAGTACTACCGCGAAGACATCGAGCGGCTCCGCCGCAACAAGGAGTTCCGGGCGCGCCCCGAAGCAGCCGCGGAGCAGGCCCTGAGAGCAGGGGACCCGATTCTCGAGTCCGCTCTAAGCCGGATCGACGACGACGATCTCTACTATCGGGGGATCAGCGTCGGAGAGCTGGCGCGCGAGAGCACCGTAGAAGAAGTCGCGTCGCTGCTCTGGACCGGAGATCGATCCCTCAGGGTCGAGGGATTCTCCGGCGAAGCCCGGCTCGAGGGTGTGGGGCCTGGTCTCGCCGCGGAGCTTGCACCCCTGTCCAAAGTCGAGCGCATGCAGGTCCTGCTCTCCACGACAGGAGCGGCGGATCCGACGGCCTTCGCCACGGCGCCACCGCGCGTCCACCGGTGCGGCGCCCGCATTCTCCGGCTCGGGACGCTGGTTGCCGCCGACCGGGACAGGACAGGGGCCGGCGCGGCCCGGACGCTGCAGAACGCCTGGCTGCCCGGACGGCCTGAAACCGCGCGGCTGATCGAAGCCGCCCTGATTCTGTGCGCCGATCACGAGCTCAACGTCTCGACCTTCACCTGCCGGACCGTGGCCTCGAGCGGGGCAGGACTGTGGGCGGTGGTCACGGCCGGCCTCAGCGCCCTGCAGGGACCTCGCCACGGCGGGGCGACCGGCCGCCTCGAGGCCCTGTGGGATGAAGCGGCGGCCAATGGCGTGGGAGGCACCATTGCCGGCAGACTCAAGAGGGGGGATTCGATCGAAGGCTTCGGACACGTGGTCTATCGCGGCGTCGACCCCCGTGCGAAGATTCTCATGGAGCTGCTGGAGGAAGCGGTTCCCGATGCCCCGGAACTTGCGTTGGCGGAGGAGTTGATCGAGGAAGTCGGGAAACGAACGGGCTTGTCCCACAACGTCGATCTGGGGCTGGTGGCTTTGCGCCGGGCCCTTGGATTGGAGAAAGGGGCCGCCCTGCTGCTTTTCTGTCTCGGCCGCATCATCGGCTGGATCGCCCACGCCATCGAGCAGTATCAGAGCGGACGCCTCATACGGCCGCGCGCCAGGTACACGGGACCGGAACCGAGAGCTCAGTCGAGCAAAGTTTGAAGAGAAGTCCGGATTTGCCACCTGCCCCGGCAGGTGATCTTCGACCTGTCGATTTCAAACCGAAGGGAACAGAATGTCCATCGAACAGATGAACCACTACCAGCGCAAGCTCGCTTTCGAAATGGATTCATGGGATCTCTGGGAGGCATTGGGCGGAAACGAACCGATAACCGTCGTCGACGGCCGTTCCGCCGAGGCTCATGCCCGGGAGCGTATTCCAGGCTCGCTCAGCCTGCCCCACAGGGAGATCTGCTCCAATTCCACCCGGTCCCTCGACAAGTCCAGGGTTCATGTCTGCTACTGCGACGGCATCGGGTGCAACGCCTC
>JAPOZF010000558.1 GCA_026706165.1 Gemmatimonadota bacterium | reverse complement strand
GGCGTAGATCTCGAACTCGGCAACCTCCCACCACAAGTCTCCAAAGCCGAAAACCTGGAAGAGCAGGCGCCGGGTGGGAATGGAGGGAAAGCTGAGATCGACCACGGCCTCGCCCGGGCCGTCGTGCGCTATGTCGAAATCGTAGCGCGTCACCGGGTCGACTTTGCTCCCGTACGACGGTTTGTACGGACGGCTTCCGTCCCTGGCAGCGTCTGCGTCGTTCACGCCGATCAGGAACCGGTGAACCGGGTCCTGGCCTCCGGACCTGCACGTGGCCGCTACCCTCCAGCTGAATCCGCACGTGACGAGGGTGCCGTCATCATGACGGGTGTAGAAACGAATGCGCTCGAGGTGGACCAGCCGTTGCAGATCGAACAGGTAGGTAGTGCCCCTGTAGTCGGTGTAATAGGAATCGGCATCCTCGTCTCCCATTCGAACGGACCATCCTTGGTACGAGGATCCCGTACCCTGGACGGCCTCCCACGATCTCCACCCCAGGAAATGGAAGTTGCCGTCCAGCGTGGTGGGGGTCAGGTTCACACTGGAGTCCATGGCCTCCGGGGCGACCGCGCCGGGCTGGATATCCATGCCGACCGAGTCCCCGAAGCGTTCCGCATCGAGGTCTTCCCAGTGAAGCTGCACGAAATCGAAAGCCGCCCCTTCGAGCCCGGGCTTCGGCAGATCTTCCCCGCCGAGGCGGTATACGGTCAGGGCGTCTCCGGCAACGGCCATGCAAACCACCGCGAAAGCGGTTGCCGGGAATGGAAGTTTCAAACGCATTTGCAGGGCTTCGATGACTCGTCGGGCGCCGGAAGCGGGCCGAAGCAGCAGGCGCGGCAGTTCAGGAGTTAAACTCTGCTCCTCGCAGACGATCTGCAATATCCCGGTTTGACCTGAGAGGTTCCCCCAGTCCCCGGAAGAAGCGGAAAGAAACCCGTGGCTGTTGCACAGGCGCGGTTCCCTTCGCAAAGCCCGGTGTCGATACCATACGAAGCAAATTCAGGCCAGGAGGGACTCGTTCAGGCGGACGCCGAAGCCGGGGGCATCGCCGGGAGTCAGACAACCGTCCTCAGGTTCAGGCGCATCCAGCCACAGCTGTTCCCGCGCCGAATGCCGGTTGCCAAGCACCAGCTCGGCCAGGTCTTCACAGGCCGTTCCGGCGATGACGTGCAGCCCCCAGGGCTCTCCGCCCCGGTGCAGAACCACCGGCACCCCCGCCGTCCCGGCCAGCTCGACGATGCGCAGCGCCGCGGTGACGCCCCCGCACCAGGTGACGTCCGGCTGCCAGATGTCCAGCGCCCCGGCCCTGGCGATGGCGGCGAAGCGGTCCTGGCCGAGGTCGTGCTCCCCTCCCGCCAGCAGGACCGGCTTGATCTGCCGGCGCAGGTCCGCCAGCCCCTCCAGATCGTCCGGGGTCAGCGCATCCTCGAACCAGTGGACGCGGTAGGGGGCCAGGGTCCGCGCCATCTGCAGAGCAGTCGACGCGTCCCAGGCCATGTAGCAGTCGAACATCAGCAGGGCGTCGGTTCCCAGGTGCCGCCGGGAGGCCTCAGCCGCGGCCGCGGCCCGCTCGAAGGAGCCGGAGTCCTGGGGAGGGCCGAAGGGCACCTTGTGGGCGGTGAAGGACATCTCCGCATACCACTCGGGATCGCCGCCGGATGCGTAGGCGCGGATGCGCTGCCCGGGCGCACCGCCCAGCAGCGCGTGAACCGGCTGCCTTTCCGCCCTGCCCACGAGATCCCACAGCGCCAGGTCGACGCCGCTGAGCGCCATGCCCGCAATCCCGCCCCGGCCGTAGGGAATGGAGGCGGCGTACAGCTTGTGCCAGAGGCGTTCGATGTCGGAGGTGCCGTTGCAGTTCTCTCCGAGCAGCAGCTCCCGCAGGTGGCGGTTGACCACCTCGACTCCGGCCAGGCCCCCTCCGCCGCAGCCGCAGCCGCTGACGCCGGCGTCGGTATCCACGCGCACGACGATCTGCCACAGGCCGGCGCGCCAGCCCTTCAGCTGCTGCCGGTAGTCGGGATACGCCGCCTGCACGCCGGTTATCTTCATCGAGCTTTCCTGGTTTGGCGGCCTGTACTGGCTACCGGTGGGTCACCTGCCTGGACCCCTGCCTCGCCGAGGTCATCGAAGTGACGCCCCTCCACCAGGCACTACGCGGGGCGGGCAGGTGATGAAATCCAGGATGGCAAGGGTTTTTGAGCAATACCTTTTTGAGGAAATACTCCGGTCTCATATAGTAAAAACGGATTCTGGACGAAGAGCCGTTGAAGTCCCTGCGGCTGACACAGAAATGTTTCAGAAGGAAGCTCGCTGATGTACATCCAGGAACAGGTTTCAGTCGACGAGCTCGACGACGGGCACCTGAGCTTCTTCCGCGCCATCGGGGTGGACTCGATCCATCTGGATTTGCGCGGAGGATCCCCCGCTGCCGGGCGCCGGGGCGGTACCGGATCGGCGAATACCTCGCTGGCCCGGGACTTGAAGGCCGGCAGGGACTGCACCGGGGCGTTGGCCCGGGCGCGGGAGAAGGTCGAGGCGCACGGCATGAAGCTGAACAACATCTTCATGCCCGCCTGGGAGGAGATCACCC
>JAPOZF010000795.1 GCA_026706165.1 Gemmatimonadota bacterium | reverse complement strand
CCCACCGCACGGTCGTACTTGTTCGCGTGCCGCATGGCGGGCAGGTAGAAGTCGGTGGCAATGTCGTCACGGCCCTTGTGGTACGAAGTCCTTAGGGCAAGGGCTGCAAGACCGCTCACTCCATCACCCCGCCTGTCCAAGCGACGCGGTCGACGAGTGTGCGCGACAGTGAACTCGACCGGCAGGCGAACACAATCTCCGTGATACCGGACCGCAAGGGGCGCCGCTGCTCCGCACATCCGGTCGCGGCAGCTTGAGCAACAACCGCGTCTTTGACCTGCATGTTTCCCCCGTGCTTGAAACGTTCGTGAAGGCTTGCGTCCCACAACACGAAAACATCCAAGTCCCCGTGGTACGCGGCCAGCACGGCTAGCCTGCCACCGGAATGGTCGAAGGACCCGTACTCACCTACCGCTTGCCCGGGGACCCGGAGCACTGCCTTGAACTCGCCGGGACGGCTCTTGCCTCCGACCACTAGTGTATAGAGGTAGAGGCGAAGGTGCCGCGGCAGTGGAAGGGCAAGATCCAAATCAAGAGGCTTTGTCGTCAGGTCACCGTGCACGAGGACATGGCCGTCAAGGGCTGCCAGAAATGTGCGGTGAAGGCGTACTGTGATCGCGCTCATTCCCCTGATTCTCGATTCGGTTGGCTTCGCTTAGCCACTTCTTGTTTTCCGCCGCCTATCCATACTACCTCGACGGAGCGGGAGTCGGCGCGTGTGGTCTTAACGTCTGCTAGTGAAGTGAAAGGAAGCCAGTCCGCTCCTTCATTCTCGCACACGATCACCTGCCCCGGCCGGGTCCGACACCAATTTCCCAGCTTGGCGAAGTCAACATCCTCAGGTCCGTGGTGGTAATACTTCCCTTGGTTCTGGTACGGCGGGTCAATGAACCACGTTGCCTCGCCGGAAAAAGGCAGATCCTCGTACGAGCAGTTGAACACCTGCCAGTGGCGAATACGGTCGACTTGGTCGGCGATGGTCTGGCGAACCCGGTCACCCCAGAATGATCCGGGTCGTATCCCATCGCGCATCCATGCCGACGGCCCAGTCCGCGGTCGGGAGGCTCCGCGGTTCAGCCAAAACCCCACGAGCCATCGGGCCTCCTGGCAGATAGGCAAGTCCGCAACCGTCTGCCCGGGTGCAAGGTCGGGGATAGCGAGTATGTCCTTTTTTGGAACGCGAGTTAGGTAGTCCCAAACGCTGAAGATAACGGCGTCCTTTTCGCCAAGGATTACCTTGCGGTCGGCGTACCGGACCGAGTAGCCAGCAGAACCAGCGAACGGCTCAACGATGGTGTCGTGTTCGGGGGCCGGGTAATACTTGGGAGCATCGCGCCACTTACCGCCGTAGAACCCGAAAAACGGGCGAATAGTGGCCGGTGCGCCCTGCCCGCTTCCCCCACTCGCAACTTCTCCTCCCTCCTTCCCGACGAGCGAAGTCACTCGAGCCTCTGCGACATCTGGGGGTCCGGTCTTCGCATCAACTTTTTCGTGAGGATAAATCAACCATTCTACCCCAAATCCCAACTTCCATCGAGATGCGATTTGCGTCTAACCCGAGCTGGTGAGTCGGGACCCGTATGGGCTTTGGGGCCGTGGGGAACATCTGGAGATGTGGCCGCCCTGTCAGTGGGGCAGGCCGAGCTTGTGCATGCGCCGGTGAATGGCCTCGCGCGCCTCGGCGAACGGCCGCTCGAGGTAGGCGAGGTGATCGTCCTCCCCGTGGTGGTGGGTGGCCGTCCCCGCCTCGTGCTGGCGGCTGGTGTTGCGGATGTACTCGATGCAGCCGTCGACCAGGGTCAGCATGTAGGTCGCCGTACCCTGGTCGAACATCCACCACTCCCCGCCGCAGGCGACGTAGACCGGAGAGGTGTGCGCGAAGATGCCGCGGCCCCAGCTGTCGTAGTGCGGCAGCGACCGGTACCCCGGGCCCGCGACCCGCGCCGCCAGCCAGGAGTGGCCGCTGATCTCCGCCTTCCCTCTCAGGGTGAGCCGCCGCGCCCCCTTGGGCTCCGACGCCTCGGCCACAACCCGCCCCTCCTGAACCACCTGCAGGCAGTGGACGGGGAAGATGCACTCCGCCTCGGCCTCGAACTCCAGGGTGCCGCCGTTGCCGGGCAGCTCGACGGTGTCGCCGATCTCGCGGCCGTCGACGCGGAACTTCAGCATCGGCCCGCCGCTGTGCACGGTGCGGCCGGCGGAGACCGCGCGGCACCAGTTGTCGTAGGTGAACTCCTCCCCTTCGCCGAGCTTCGCGTAGGTGCGGTAGATGCCGACCGGCACGTCGCTCGACATCTTGTCGGTGCCGCCGACCAGCGGAAGCTTGTACCCGCAGTTGAGGTAGCGGTAGTACTCGTGGTGGTTGAACTCGGCGTGGCGCAGCATCTCGACCGCGTCCGCCCTGCCGGTGGCGATCAGGGCCGCGGGTTCGCCGTTGGGGTTCGGCAGGTGGGGGATCACCACCGTCCCTCCCTGGGAGTGGGTCTGGTCCGCCCAGTCCGACATCGTCACCTCGAGGGTGCCGCCCATCTCCGCCTCCCCGGGGCCGTCCGAGCACCAGGGCATGACCGGCTCCTTGAGGCCCCACAGGATCA
>JAPOZF010000422.1 GCA_026706165.1 Gemmatimonadota bacterium | reverse complement strand
TTCCTTTCCCTTTCTATTCGGGACGGCCGGGCCGGCCGTCCCGAATAGAAAGGGAAAGGAAGCAAATGGTTGCTGAACAGGACACAGCCTGCATGGAAGTCGAGACCTGCTCGGGCGTCCGGCCCCTGGCGGTCAGCCCGGAGGGCATCCGCTTTTTCAAGAACATCATGGCCCCTGCCCGGGACGGCACCGAGCTCGCCATGGACATTCACGTGCCGGCGGGGAAAGGACCGTGGCCCGTGATCCTGACCTGCATCCCGTACCGAAAGGACGACCAGGCGCCGCTCTCCGGGATGCAGCACCACTGGGCGCGGCACGGCTACGTCGGCGCCCGCGTCGACTGCCGGGGCACCGGCTCCAGCGCAGGTTCCAACGACGACGAGTACCGCCCCGTGGAACAGCGCGACGGGTACGACGTCGTCGAGTGGATCGCCGGGCAGGACTGGTGCGACGGCAAGGTCGCCATGACCGGCGGCTCTTACGGCGGCTTTTCCAGCGTGCAGGTCGCCGCCCTGGCGCCCCCTCACCTGGAGACGATCATTCCCTGGAACTACACTGACGACAGGTACACCGACGACTGCCACTACCGCGGCGGGGCCATGCGCTGCTACTACGACATCGGGTCGTACGGCTGCTCCATGATCGGCATGAACGCCATGCCTCCCTATCCCGAGTACAGCGGCGACCGCTGGGCAGAGCTTTGGACGGAGCACCTGGAGCGGAACGAACCTTACCTGCTGACGTGGCTGGCCAACCAGAAGGACGGCGAGTACTGGCGCCCCGGCAGCATTCGCGGCCGCTACCACGAGATCGAGGTCCCGGCGCTGCTCATCGGAGGATGGCGCGACGGCTACTGCAACGCTCCGCTGCGGACGTCGCAGCACATGACGGCGCCGGCCAGGGTGCTCATCGGTCCGTGGAACCACTCCGGCCCGGACTGCGAGACGCCGGGGCCGTCGCTGGCGCGCGAGCACCTGACCGTGCGCTGGTGCGACTACTGGCTCAAGGGGGTGGACAACGGCATCATGGACGAGCCGGCCATCAACCTGTACGTCCAGACCTTCGACGTTCCGGACACCGACCGCACGCACACCTCCGGCTACTGGCGCACGGAGCCGTCGTTTCCCATTCCCGGCGGCCGTACGGACCGGCTCGTCCTCGGCAGCGACCTCACGCCGGACAACCCGGACATGACCCGCGACGGATGCGAAGAGTACGAGTACAGGCCGTCAGTGGGCATAGCGGGCGGCCTCTGGAGCGCGGGGGTGCCCTTCGGCCTGCCCGGCGACCAGCGCGTGGACGAGATCTACTCGGCGAACTACACCTCCGAACCCCTGGAGGAACCGCTGGAGATCATCGGCATGGGCAAGGCGGTGATCCACGTCAGCTCCACCGCCCCCGTCATGGCGTTCGTGGCCCGGCTCTCCGACGTCGCCCCGGACGGCACCAGCGCGCAGGTGACGATGGGCGTCCTGAACGGCACCCGGCGCAACTCCCTCACGGACCCGGAGCCCATGGAACCGGGAGAGATCTACGAGCTCCACGTCGACCTGGACGCCACGGCATGGAGATTCCAGCGAGGCCACAGGATCCGGCTCTCCATAAGCAGCGCGGACTTCCCCAATCTGTGGCCGACGCCGTACCGCGGCGCGAACCGCGTATACCGGGGAAGCGGACGCGAGTCATACCTGGAACTGCCGGCCGCGCCCACCCGGGAAGCCCCCGCCGGTGAACTGCCTCCGGACGAGATGGAGTACGAGCCTTCCCGGGCGCCGGGAAGGTACCCGCAGCCGTCGCCCCGCCTGGTTCCCTGGGAGATCGTGCAGGACGTCATGAGGGACCGGACCGGTCTGAGGCTGCACCTCGTCAACGAAAGCAGGGCCAGCGCCGGCACGACTGTAAAGCTGGAGTCCAGGCTGGAGGTGTGGACAAACAACCGCGCTCCCGCCGACACTGCGGCAACCGGCCGGCACTTCAGGACCATCACCCGCACCGACGGCGTGATCAACGTGGACACTTCCGCGAACGTCCGCAGCACGCGGGACGCTTTTCACGTGTCCATCGAGCTGGAGGTTCGCGTCAATGGCATGACCCATCACCGGCGCAGTTGGGTCGATTCCTTCAACAGGGAACTGCTGTGACCGGCAAAGCTCTCACGGTGCGCGAAAAAGGACCTGTCCGCCATGCTCGACGTCGAAATTCTCGATCCTTCTGAAGTCGAAAGAGCAGCAGCGATCTTCCACCGGGACGGGTTCGTCCCCGTCGGGGATGCCCTCGATCCCGAACAGCTCGCATTCGCCCGGTCCGGTGCCGCCCGCGTCATCGCCCAGCAGATGGCGGAAACTCCACTCGAGCAGGCGAACCGAGGCTATGCCCGGTACTCCTTCGGGCCGCAGCTCCATCATCCGGAGTGGGTTCAGCTCATCGATCTGCCGGCCGTTCTTCCGATTCTGGAGGCGATCTGGGGAAGTCGGGATTTCATCTGCTCCGGGGGCGGCGGCGATTACTCCATCCCCGGTGCGAAGGAGCAGCACCTGCATTCCGACATCGGGGACGAGTTCGCCGATCCACTGGGCCAGGTGACGATCCACGACG
>JAPOZF010000414.1 GCA_026706165.1 Gemmatimonadota bacterium | reverse complement strand
GGCGTTACCGATCCGCTCGTACGCGTGCATCAGCTTCGGATCAGGATCGAAGACGAAGGAGGCTTGCAGATGTCCCATGAGGACATCCACCAGCCAGGTGCAGAACTCGAATCGACGGTTCTTCCGTGCGATGTCCCGATACTGAGAAAGAACGGAACGCTCCGATGAGGCGGGAGTCTGAGGCTTCCTGCCACCTCGGGCGAAGTTGTCGTATCTCACCGTCAAATCGCGTGATGCCGATCCAGGATTCGTTTGGAGCGCATTGTAGATCTCACGGTCGTCGAAACTCAATCGCTCCTCGAGAATCTGGGGATTCGGGTTCGTGGAAAGGTCTAGCTTGTAGTCGACTGGCTTGGATCCACCTTGGACGTTCGCGTCAGCAGTGAATCCGAGGGTGAATGCACTCCGCTCCCCTCGACCGCAAGCCTGAAGACCTCCCCGGATCTGAAGGCCGGAAGGCGCACGGCCAACGTCCCCGATCTCATGGAGAGGTTGACCCCGGGCAACGAAGGAGAGCAACTCGATGGCTTCGATGACGTTGCTCTTGCCCGAGCCGTTCGGCCCGATCAGGAGCGTGAACGGCCGTAGCAAGTTGATCTCGGAATTCTCGAATCCGTTGGAATCGGTTAGGTGATGCATCATCGCCGCCTATGTAGTAGTAGAACGGTTTCTGGACTGGCCATCTCACACTTTCACATCCCCCACACGGTGACCGGGGCGCCGCCCCCGGTCTCGTCGCGGCGGTAGACCTTCTCCTCCCAAGGCTTGCCCTCGGTGCGGTCGAAGATCACGAGGTGCCCTTCGGCCGACCCGCAACGGTCCATGTAGGCCCGCGTCTGCTCCAGCCCTTCGCGCAGGGTCCGCTCCAGGCCCCGGTGCAGCACCTTGCACGCGATGACCGCCTTCTGCATTCCGCCCGCATCACCGGGAAGCGGCCACACCAGCAGCAGGTCCGTGCGCAGGCGCCCCAGGCCGTACTCCCGCTCGATGCGCCCGCCGCTGTTGAGGATGCGCTGGAGGAACGCCTGAAGCAGCAACTGCGGGCCGGCCTCCTTGTAATGAAAACGCTCCACCCAGTGCTCGGAGTGCTCGCGGAAGAACTCCTGGAACGCGGCCAGCAGCCGGCACACCTCCAGGCCCCCGCCCTCGTCCACGTACCAAGCCGGGTCGTGGGGAATCGCCATCTCCTGCGTGGTCCAGGTCAGGTCGCGCGGGATCACCTCCCGGTAGATCGGGTTGGCGATGCGGACCGGTCTGTCCCGGGCCACCAGGCCGAGGTCGCGGACGTACTCCAAGTCGTCAGTGGCGATCGAGCCGGCCCCGTCGGCGCCGCTGAGCAGCGGCTCGATCACCCGCCGCACCCGCTCCTCCTGCAGCTTGTCGGTGAGCTGGTCGAGGTGCGTCTCCCGCCGCAGGATCAGCTCCTCGCGCGCATCCTGGATGGCCTCGGAGGTCACCTCCCGGCCCCGGTCGCGCCCGGCCTTGTTGCGGAAGCAGGCTTCGTAGGCCAGGGCGTTGACCAGCCACGGCTGACCCTCGGTCAGCTCCCAGACCGCGGCGCGAGCCTCCTCGGTGAACCCCTGCCCGGTCTCGGCGGTATGCTGCCCCAGCAGCGACTCCACCTCCTCGCGCGAGAAGTCCCCGAGGCGCAGCGACTCGGCGCGGATGTTGAAGGCGCTGCCCCCGGCGACGACGGCGTTGTCCGCGGAAGAGCGGATGCGGTAGTCGCGCACGTCCCGAACCCCGCACAGAACCACGCTCTGCGGAAACCGCCGCGGGCGGTCCGGGTACCCGGCGCGCAACTGCCGCAGCACCGCCAGCAGGGTGTCGCCGATCAGCGCGTCGATCTCGTCGATCAGCAGCACCAGGGGACGGGGGTCGGCCCCCGCCAGGCGCGCGAGCACTTGGCGCAGCGCCCCGCTCGGACCGGCGCTTTCCAGCACGCCCCGCCACAGGCCGGCCAGGGATTCGTCGCCCAGCGTTTCGAGGGCCAGTTCCAGTTCTCCGAGGATGGCGCGTATCGCCGTTTCCAGGTCTTCCCGCGCGGCCTGGGCGGCCTCGACGTTGACGTACACGCAGCGGAACTCGCCGCCAGCGTTGAGATCATCCCTCAGCGCCAGCAGGGCGGAGGTCTTGCCGGTCTGCCGCGGCGCGTGCAGCACGAAGTACTTCCGCTGCCGGATCAGCAGCTGCAGGTCCTCGACGTCGAGCCGGGACAGGGGCGGCACGTGATAGTGCATCTCCGCATCGATCGGTCCCGCCGTGTTGAAGAAACGCGTGGCTGTCGTAGTCATTGTTCCCGCTCCCTCGCTGGGCCCCAGGCTTCTCGACATGCGGATGAAAAATCGGCCATGCCCCCGGGCTCTCCCAATTGGTGGCCGGCCCTTACTCCCCCGCCTCCATCACCGCCCCCGCCGTGATGGTAAATGCCCGGGACTCTCGTTCCCCAACCAGCAGTTTGGCGAATGGGTCCCGCACCCGCACCAGTCGCGGCCTCGGCGTAGCGCAGTCGAAGACGACGTAGAGCCAGTATCTCTCTTTAAGGTTACAGGCCCTTGCCCATTCGTTTCCGCTCATCTCCACCCCTTCGGTGCCGG
>JAPOZF010000539.1:1336-2600 GCA_026706165.1 Gemmatimonadota bacterium | reverse complement strand
CGGTGCCGTCGCCGCCGGCGGCGATCCTCGCCTCGCCGATCGTCTCCGGCGCGAAGGCGGTCATTGCGGTCACCAGCACGTAGCCCCCGATGATCAGCCGGTGGAGGGGCCAGCCCTTGAGGATGCGCAGCACCCCGAGCAGGATCGCCGCGCCGACCGAGAACGCCACCACCATGCGCAGCTCGAAGGCGTACGTGGAGCGCGCCTCGTCATCGGCGGCGATGGCTCCGGCTTCGGCGGCGACCTCGGCCGCTTCGGCGGCCACGGCGATCAGGGCCGGCTCCGCGACCGTGGTGCCGAAACCGAGGCAGAAGGCAAACGCCAGCAGCGCCGCCGCGCTCCCCTTGCGCGCAAACGCCTGCGCGATGGCCTCCCCGAGGGGAAAGAGCCCGCTTTCGAGCCCCTGGATGAAGAGCGTCAGGCCGGCGATCACGCAGACCAGGCCGACGGCGACGCGCCCGAGATTCGGAAAGGGCTGCTGCAGCACCGCGATCTGGAATACCGCGATGACGATGATGATGGGCGCCAGATCTCGCAGCGCCTCGACGAGCCGCCGCAGCATCGCGCCCAGGGTTCTGGTCACGGCCGCTCCCCGGATTCCTTTGTGGGCCTTCCGGCAATCCCGGGAGTGCCCCGAGCCGCGAAGATGCCTGGAGTTTCCCGGCCCCGCCATACGGAAATCCCGCGGACCGGTTCCGCGGATCGCGCCCTGGGCCGTACAGGAAAAGACGGGTTGCCGGATGTCTGGCGGGTGCAGGACATAGGCAGGATTAACGGGATTGAGGCTGATTCCGGAAAGGTTGCATGCGATCGGGGAAGGGTCTCCCCGTCAGCCCCGATGGCCGGGGGAAGTTTCGCCCGGACCAGGTTGGTGCGTGTTCCGGGTATAGCCGCATTCAGGCCAGGTCGAGCACCCGAGGAAGCGGCCGTGCCTGCCGATCCGGGTCTGCAGCCAGCCGCCGCAGGCCGGGCAGGCCTCGATCTGCTGCCGGCAATCCCTGCAGCGGAACCCCCCGTTGGCCGCGACCGGCAATCCCTCGCCGCAGGCGGGACAGGGCGGCTGCCTGTGTTTGCAGTACGGCCAGTTCGAGCAGCCGTAGAAGACGCTCCGGTTGCGGGGATTCTCGCGGCGCACCAGGCGTCCTTCGACACACCTCGGACAGGGCGCTTCTTCCTCCGGCGGACGCCCGAAGACGACGACGCCGCGGTTCCCCTTGATCAACTCCTGGACGAATGGGGAAGGGGCCCCCCCGTCGGCGAGAAG
>JAPOZF010000539.1:0-1309 GCA_026706165.1 Gemmatimonadota bacterium | reverse complement strand
AAACCTGGCGTCTGGCCCGGGTCATGGCGACGTAGAGTAGACGCCGCTCTTCCGCATTTGGATGTTCGTCCGGGGCGGCCAGAACGAGATCGAGAAGCGGGTCGTCCGCGATCTCCGCCGGAAAGCCATGTCTTCCCGAGCACATGCCGAGGACCACCGCATAGTCCTCTTCGAGTCCTTTGGAGCCATGTACGGTCTTGTAGGACAGCCGCAGACGCGGGTACTGGCTGTCCAGGCCGGACAGGTCGGCCGGCCGCAAATGCCGGTAGCGTCCAAGCAACAGCACGCTCGATGCCTCCTGGCGGGCCGCGGCGTCCGCGGCGATCCTGTCGAGGGCTTCCCTCAACAAGGAAGGCCCCTGCGCCGCGGCAAGCCCCACGTGCACGCACGGCCCGTCCACCTGGCGCGTCGAACGCACCTTCTTGCGCAACTGGGAGGGGTTGGCGAGAACGAACCGGGTCGCGGCCTCGGCGATCGCCTCCGGACACCGGAAGGTCGTCTCCAGGTCGATCCGCTCGCTGGCCCCGAAGCGCTTCCCGAAGTCGCGCATGACGGCGATGTCGGATCCGGCGAAGCGGAAAATCGCCTGCCAGTCGTCGCCGACGGCGAACAACCGGGCCTCCGGGACCTGGTCGAGCAATGCCTTCAGCAGCCTCGCCCTTGCCGGAGAGATGTCCTGGAACTCATCGACCAGGATATAACCGAACGGGCTTCGGTAGCGTCCCGCCTCCACATGTTCCGTGGCCCTGTCGATCATGTCGTGAAAGTCGATCTCTCCCAGACCGGAGAGGGTTTCCCGGTAGCGTTCGAAGACCGGTTTGAAAACAGCGAGGAACGCCTCGGCCCGCAGCGGGTCGCCGGCTCCGGCGGCCCGGCGGGAGAGTTCCTCGAAGGAGAGCTGGGCCCCCTTGAAATGATGAAGGAAGGTTGCCAGCAGACGAATGAACGGATCGATGCGGCCCTGCCGCTGGAGGACGGTGAAGACCTCGGCAGAGGGAAGCGGAGACAGGGTGACGCCGTGCGCTGCCAGCTTCTCCCTCAGTTTGGCGGTCAGCGGGCCGTCCGCCCGTTCCCAGCTGAAGGTCTCGATGAGGACCGTGCCCTTCTCCTGATGCAGCTGGCGCTTCCATTCCATGCTCTGGCGGTACTCCTTCTCATCGACGAACCGCGCGGTCCGGCCTTCGGCGTCGACCCCGAAATGCTCGATGTAGATCCCCGCCTCCGGGAGGTGAAAGTCGGGCAGGTACTGACGCTTCTCCAGAGTGGCCGTGTCGTGTTCGTAGGGCGCTTCGTACTCGTAGGGCACGCC
>JAPOZF010000781.1 GCA_026706165.1 Gemmatimonadota bacterium | reverse complement strand
CCTGCCGCTGCCGTACTACACGCTCACCGACGAGCAGATGGAGCGGCAGGAGCAGGGCCTGAAAGACCTCGACTTCCTGCGCTGAACCGGCCGTCCACGGCATTCCTCCCCTGATCCGAAAACTGAAAGGAACTCCATGAAACTGGGTGAAATGACCTGGCCCGAAGTAGCGGCCCTCGACAAGAGCAACCTGGTGGCCGTCTACCCGATCGCCGCTTTCGAGCAGCACGGCCCCCACCTGCCGTTCCTCACCGACACGATGGAGACCGACGAGGTGGTCGCCCGCCTCGAGCGCCGGCTGCCTGGCGACGTCGTCTGCCTGCCGACGCAGTGGCTGGGATACTCCTTCCACCACATGCGCTTCGCCGGCGGCATCACGGCGACCTCGGAGACCCACGTCAACCTGATCGCCGAGACCGTCGGCTGCCTGATCCAAGCCGGCTTCGGCAAAGTGCTGATCGTCAACGGCCACGGCGGCAACCAGCCGGACATGGCGGTCTCCCTGCAGAAGGTCAAGGAGCGCTACCCGGACTCGCGGGTGTTCGCGGTGTCGCACTGGAAGGCGGCCGAGCCCCTCCTCGACGAGATCCGCGAGGCCGGCCCGCACGGCTGGGGCCACGCCGGCGAGATGGAGACCTCGCTGATGCTGGCGATCCGTCCGGACCTCGTCAAAGGGGAGCTTCCCCCCAGAGACGGCACTCACCCCGAGTCGGAGTACGCCGACCGGGTGTCGCAGTTCCTGCGCATGGACGAGATGACGGAGCAGGGGATCTACGGGGACCCCACCTTCGGAACCGCTGAGAAGGGGGAGCGCATGTTCGAAGCGATCGCCGGGTGCCTCGCCGACATCGTCGGCGACCTTCAGAGCGGCAGGTTCTGAGCGCGGCGGGAGAGCTCAGCGGCCGCTCAGCCAGCAGGCGTCCCGCACCAGGTTCTCTACCTCGCTCTTCACGGCGTCCGGCAGCTCGGAGCCGTCCCCGTTCATGCCGCCGGCCAGCCCGGCCAGCTCCTGCAACTGCTTGATGACGAGGGCGATGTACGACTTGTCGCGCTGCCGGATCTGCTCGATGCGCACCATCGTCCAGTAGGTGTCGTCCCGCTCGAAGCTGCCGTCGGCGAGGTGCTTCAGCAGGCCGAGGGGCACGTCCGGGAAGGCGTTGCCGATCCCCGTCGACATGCCGCGCGCCGCCCCGACCGCGGCGTACGCCGGCATCCACCAGCCCGCGGTGCCGCACAGCCAGGCGGTGCGCTCGTGCCCGAGACGGCCGACCATTTCCGCGTACTCGAGCAGCAGGCCGTTGTTCGCCAGCTTCACCCCCGGCACCTCGCAGACGTCCATCAGCCGCTCCAGGGTGGAGACCTTCATCGGGTGCTCGGGCCGCGGGTAGAGCATCGGCCCGATCCCGTGCCCGGTGAGGATCTCCATGACCTCGCTGAAATAGGCGAACTGCTCCTCGGGGTCGCCGGCGGCCGGGGGCATCATCATGGCGAAGGAGATGTCGAGATCGGCCAGCGCCGGCGCCAGCTGCTTCACCCGCTCGAGGGTGCGGCCGAGCCCGGTCCCGAGGCAGGGGTTGTCCGCATTGGCGCGCGCGGCCGGGGCGACCGCGGCAAGCAGCTCGACCTGCTGGTCCGGCGACAGGAGGTCGTGCTCGCCGACGCCGCCGGCGTACACGGCCGCGGTGATGCCGTTGGCGAACAGGAACTCCGCGTTCCCGGCGTTCGCTTCGAGATCGAGCACCCCGGGCTGCTTCCAGATGGTGGTGGGCACGGCGACCGCGTTTCCGGTCAGGACAGCACGGGTATCGGCTACGTTCATGGTTTCACTCCGTTATTGAATAGCTTGGGTAATTACTTTCGCTTGTAGAACAAGCGAAAATTGATTTCCTCTCCCAAACCAAAAACCTCCTCCAGCGCTTCGACCTCTTCATCAGTTAAATCTTCGCGCCAGACATCGAGCAACATCTCGGACGAAAAGATGAGGGTGAGGTCATTGCCATCGACGAAATACTTGGCTCGTTCTTCATCGCCGTCTTCGACCATGATCAATGTGTTGCCATCCACCTTCCATGAACCGCTGCTACCCTCATCGTCCTCGAAGGATCCGTCGGCATTGAATCGAACGGTATAACGAAGTCCTGAAATCGCATCTTCTCCTTCTGTGCGAAACACGTCGATGAGCGCATCCATGAGCTCATCAATAAAGAGCCTGTCTATCTCATCTATTTCGCCTCGATCAACTGCCCCATCAAGCTCATTTCGCAGGGATTCCTCCATGCCCGCTACCATTACGTCGACCATGTCGGTACTGTCGAAAACCCACGTGCCAACGAGATCCTTGTCGGGCGCGACGGGATTGTCGTCGCCGCAAGCAGCAAGCAAAAGCAGAAACAAGGGGATCAGGGCATATCGTCTCATCGGTGTTTTCTCCGAATCAAGGGAGTTCGGCTAGGTATCGGAAGATAGAGCCGACTTCCAGGAATTTGGCATCCCCAAATCATCCATTCCTAAGTGACCCGCCCCGAGCCCCGTCAAGGAGGTGCCCCCGAGAGCTCAAGGAATTAGGACCGCCTTTGTCGTGGCCTTGGAGATCGACGCGTCGAAGGCG
>JAPOZF010000441.1 GCA_026706165.1 Gemmatimonadota bacterium | reverse complement strand
GGGAGCAGCCGGCCCCCGACAGCGCCCCGGCCAGGATATCGACGGCGACGGCGAGACCGAAGCCCTTGTGGCCGGTGCCGGGAAACCCCAGCGGCAGCAGGGCCCCGCCTCCGTAGTACTTCTCGACATCGGTCGTCGGGGCTCCCTCCGCGTCGACGATGAACCCGTCGGGTACCGGCTCGCCGAGATTCCGGTAGAGGCGCATGGCCCCTCCCGAGGTCATGCTGGTGGTCATGTCGAGGAGGATCGGCCAATCGCCCCCGGTGGGAACGGCCACGGCCAGCGGATTCGTCGGCAGGCGTCTCCCGGCGCCCCCGAACGGGGCCGTCGAGTGGTCGCTGCCGTGCCCGTTGCAGAACAGCATTCCGACCAGGTCGCCCGAGGCGGCGATCTGCGCGGCGAAGCGGCCGAGGCGGGCGACGTGGTTGCAGCGCCTGACGGTCACCGCGGCGACCGCCCCGCCGCGCGCTTTCGCCACGGCCAGCTGCGCCGCCCTGTGGGCGGTGACCGGGCCGAAGTTCCAGTTGCCGCTGACGTGGGCGATCCGGGGGGCCTCGGACAGGATCTCGAAGGGGGCGCCGGGGATCACCTTACCGCTGCGCACGCTGTCGACGTACTGCGGGTAGCGGAGAACGCCGTGGCTGTCGTGGCCCAGCAGCCCCGACTCGACCATGTGATCGGCCACGAGATCCGCCTCTTCCCGGGGGGCGCCCACGGCAACGAACAGGTCGCTTCCGAGCCGGCGCAGATCCCCGGCGGCGAATACCGGCATGCTACAGCGACGACAGGGAGAGGCCGGAAGTAATGCGGCTGCCGTCAGCCTCGCCCTCCCGTTCCCGGGCCACCACGAGGAGGGCGTTGGCTACCTCGCGCTCGCCGGTCTGGTCGGAAGGTCTGTTGACGACCTGGTTGGCGACCACCATCGTCGTCGAGCCGCCGCCGTCGAGGTTCAGGGCATTGTGAGCATTGGCCCCGGAGGCGGAAAAACGCTCGATGTCGTTGGCCATGAAACCGGCGAGCTCGGCAAGGGACATGCCGACGCTGTACCCGGGCTGGCGGCCGTCGACGGTTACCAGAAAGAGGGTGCGGCCGTCCTGGGAGTGGCCGACCGCGGTGCGGGGATGGCGCTCCTCCGCAAAGCCGCGCCCCAGCCTTTCCCGTTCGTACTCGATCGAGGGGTAGCCGTCCCGAACGATGCGCGGACCGCCGCCGATCGCCTCTTCGAGGCGGCTGACAGCGGGAGGCAGCAGGCAGAACAGCCCCACGGTGTCCCCCGCGGCGATCTCTTCCGGCATGCCGGTCGAACCGGCGACCACCCACTGGCCGTCGGCGACCTTCAGCGGCCACCCCCGGCGTCTCACCTGCATCACCCGGGCCCTTACGGTGTCGTTGATGACGGAGCGCTCTCCCAGGCTCTGCAGCTCGAACCCGACGTCGGCGTGCACCGAGTCGATCCGGGCGGCGGCGAAGCGGTTGAAGCAGGAGAACTTCCCCTCGGCAGGGGAGCGGTTGAACAGCGAAATCGGCAGCAGCCTGCCCGAAGGGGTGGTCATCCCGGCGCGGATGTCGAACACAGCCACCATCGGCACCCCTTCCGAGGATATGGCGAACGCCGATTGCCCGCGGGGCGCCGAGACCAGCGCGCCGCGGCTGATCTGCAGGCCGCTGGGGCTGCGGTCGAAGAAGAAGCCGCCGTTGATGGCGGCGATGGCGTCCCCGGCCATGCTGCTGGTTCGCGCCAGCCGCGCCTCGCCGGCGACCGGCCGCGCCGTGCGCAGGCGAATGCCGGCTTCCCACGCTTTGCTCAGGTCGAGCTCGATGACGTTGATCGACCACGGACCGTCGGTCAGGTGGAGGGCGTGATGGTAGACCCCGGCCGCCAGCTCCCTGGTCTTTTCGGCGAGGGGCTGGGACTGGCAGGCGGCAAGACCCAGAATCCCGGACAGGAGCGCCGCGCGCGCCCCCAGGGACGGCCCTGCGAGGCCTGTGGAGGGGGGCTCCGGTTCCGAGTGCTCGGGGGAGGGAAGTGTCGGCACGGTGGAAGCTCGAACAGCGGAATGGGCGATCAAGATAGAGGCCCCCCCGGCGGCGGTCAATCTGTGGGCAGGGCTTGAGTCAGGGCTCTTCAGGGCAGCGGCGGCAGGCGCCGCACGCGGGTTTTCCGAGCGGTCGCCAGGGCCGCTGAACAGACCCCCTAGTGTTGTGTCGCAGAGATTCGTTCACAAAGTCTCTTGATTTTCGCGAGGATGGAATCGGCCGTAGCCGTCCAGACGAACGGGTGCGCGTTGGCGTTCCATTTGGCGGTGTAGCGTTCGATCCGCTCGATGAGCTCTGATACCTTACGGAACGACTCCCGGCGAAGAGCCTGGCGGGTAATGATGCTGAACCAAATCTCCACCTGATTGAGCCACGAAGCATACGTGGGGGTGTAGTGAACGTGAAATCGAGGACGCCGTGCCAGCCATCGCTTGACCTTGGCATGCTTATGCGTGGCGTAGTTGTCGACGACCAGATGAATATCGAGATCAGCCGGGACGTTGGCCTCAATGTGGCGCAGAAACTGGAGGAACTCCTGGTGACGATGACGAGACTTGCACTGGGTCATCACGGCGC
>JAPOZF010000449.1 GCA_026706165.1 Gemmatimonadota bacterium | reverse complement strand
CCTTCTCCGTAATGGAAGGTGAAGGCCCCCGCCCCGGTCAGGACGGCCAGCCACAACAGTCCGAACCGCAGAAAGGGGCTTGTTGGATGCATGGGTTTTTCCGGCTGCCTGCTCGGGAAACGGCGACCAAAATAGAGCATGGACGGGCGGGAAAAGAAACGGCGGAAGATGAGACCAGCTGATCCAGCTTCCCCGGGAACAGGGGCTTTCTCCCGAGCTGTACCGATACCTCCTGGCCGGGCGTCTTCAGGCCGCCCGGGGAGGGGGGCGATAGCAGGCGGATTTCCCCGGCCCGGAGAAATCGGCATGTTTTTCAGACAGGTTCCGCCTCGCCCGGACTCCCCTGAACAGGCGCCGGGAGCAAGGGACCGTCTTTTTCAGTTGTTGGAACAGGAGAAAGGAGAAAAGTGAATGTCTGGTCTGTTGAATCGGCAACCCTGGCAGGAGCGGTTTTGACGATGGGTAATTCAGAGAGTTTTGCCGCAGAGGGGGGCATTTCCGAGGGAGAGATCCTCGAGGCCCAGAAAAAGTGGAGCGATGCCATCGTCGCCATCGGGGAGGCGTACACCCGGGAAAGGGACTACAGGGCGCTGGCGGAAGAAACCGTCGATACCCTGTATGGATATGCCCGGGGCCCGGTGCTGTTCAAGCCGACGAAGGCGGCCGAAAAGCAGTTCCGTTCAACGAGGGAAGAGGCGCTCTCCTACTTCGTGACCGGTTCGGTGCCCGAAGACCGCGGGTTTGCCATCCAGCCCTGGAGCAGGGTCCGCTTCGAGAACGCCGGATTCATCATCGGCGGCGGCACCGCCATCGTCATGGGCAACTACTGGTTTACGGACGCGAACACCGGTGAGGAAGCCCGGGTGGAGTTCACCTTCGGCTACTTCAGGGACGGGGACGGTGAGCTGCGCATCAACCTCCATCACTCCTCGTTCCCCTACCAACCTGGGCATTGATTGACGTCGGCGGGGCCCGGCGCAGGGTGTGCCGGACCTTCTACCCGGCTCCGGCCGCCTCGCCGCCGGTGCCCCGGTCCGGCTGAATCCAGCCCCTGCCGGGGCCGCCTCCGAACCGAAGCGGAGCCGGCGGCCATGGCAATCGCAGACCATGGCCGCGCTCCGGCAAGGCGTTACTCGACCACCACCAGCACCGCCTCTCCCTTCAGGAGGTCGTTGACGATGGTGACCTGGGTGCCCCCTTCTTCGCTCACCTCCACCGTGTAGTCCTTCTTCTTTTTCAGTTTGCCCGTCCGGGCGATCAGCTCCTTCAGCTTCTGATCCGAACCCAGGGCCAGCGGCTCGCCGATGGCCAGGTATTCGACCTGGTAATCGTCTCCGGGTTTCTGGACCAGCTTGTACCCCTTGCGGAAGAAACGCCTGCCCGTCTCCAGGAACCCCTCCTCCTTGAGGCGGTCCTCGGTGCCCACGACAACGCGCACCGCGTTTTTCGCCTGGTCCAGCTCGGCTTCCGTTTCCTCGATTTTCCTGGTGGCGTCCTCCAGCTCCTGCGACAGCTGCCAGGTCAGGTCCCTCTGGTCTCGCAGGGCCGCGGTCAGGCTGTCGGACGAGATGATCAGCCGGTCGATTGCCGCCGCGTCGGCCTCCTTCTCCTCCTGCAGCATGGTGATCGCCTCCTGCAGCTCGACGTTCATGCGGCGGCGTTTCTCCGCCAGGGAGCGGTATTTCTTCACTTCCTTGTTGAGCTGCTGGTTCTTCTCCTGCAGGACCATCTCGAACTTTTCGAGGCTGTCGAGCTGAGTCTGCAGGGTGGTGAGCTGAGCCTGCGAGGTGCCCACCTCGATCTGGAGCGAGTCGATGCGGGCGGCGCTCTCCTCGATCTTCTGGTTGTATTCCCGTCTCTGCTTCTCGAGCTCGCTTTCGCCGCATGCGGTCAGGCCGAGGCAGAGGAGCAAGGCCACGATAGAACCGGAAAATTTCTTATGCATCCGATCATCTCCCAGGTTGGGGGTTTGGAGTTCGAAGTCCGGAAACCGGAACAACAAATAGTGTTTTCCAACTACCGGGGGGGACCGAGCGGCAAGGCCGCGCATCGGATCGTCTCCCAAGGTGGGGGTTGGGGTTTGCGTTCGGAACCGCACAACTAGGAATCGATTCTATCCATGGTCAAGCTTCCCCGGACCGTGGGCAAGCTTGCGGCCGCTGACTTGGAGGAACGTCCCGGGGTCCGGGCCGGCACCTCAGGTCAACGCAGGAAGCAGGGGGGCGCCTCGGCGAGCGCTTCAGGGTGGATGATGCGCAGGGCGAGCCCGCCCTCCCCGTCGTCCTGCCACTGGATCTGCACCCCCTTGAGGGCGCGCTGGGCGCCGGCCCGGGGATCGCCGAGGGGGTACACACTGAACGGGCCCAGCACGGTCTCGGTCTCGAGGGCGAAGAGCTGGTCGCGGACCGCGGCCGGATCGAGCTTTCCGCTCCCGGCCAGTGCCGCTTCGATGGCCTCGGCCATGACCTCCACCGCTCCGAACCCGCCGGCGGGGCGGTGGTCGGGGCTCGTACCCTCGGCCGCTTCGTATTTCCCGACCAGGGTCTGGCTGTCCGCGATGAAACCGGAGGTGCGAACCGCCGGAACCCAGGGAGCGCCCCCGGCCACGCATCGAGCCA